>JBEKYH010000066.1:0-14558 GCA_049511115.1 Tepidisphaeraceae bacterium
GAAGCAGCCAGAATCTTTTCGCATTTCTTCGCCGGAAAACGGCTGACAAGGTTGCGTTTGAATTTCTCGATCAGCAGCGGCATTCCTTCGCTCCGTCGGCGGCGGTGGCCGATGGGGTATTCGATGACAACCTCGTCTAGGCGGCGGCCGTCGTTGAGTTCGATGGTCAGGCCGTCGGCGATGGAGCGTTTTTCGGGGTCGTGATAGTCGCGCGAGAACTGCTCGTCTTCAACGCAGACCATCTTGGCGCGCAGGGCGTCTATGCGCGGATCGGCGGCGATGCGGTTTTCGTAGTCGCGCGCGGTCAGGCGGCCGTGCAGCAGCGGCACGGCGACCATGTATTGAATGCAGTGGTCGCGGTCGGCCGGATTATGGAGCGGGCCGGACTTGTTGATGATCCGCATGGCTGCTTCGTGCGTGCGAATAGTGACGCGGGCGATGTCGGCGGCAGTCGCGCCGATTTTCTTCAGCTCGTCATGCAGGATCATGGCGGCTTCGACGGCGGTCTGGGCGTGGAACTCGGCCGGGTAGGAAATCTTGAACAGCACGTTTTCCATCACGTAGGTGCCGTAGGGACGCTGGAATTGGAAGGGCTTTCCGCCAAAGAGGACATCGTAGAAACCCCAGGTTTTGGCGGTGAGGGCCGATGGGTAGCCCATCTCGCCGGTCTGGGCGATGAGGGCGAGGCGCACGGCGCGGCTGGTCGCGTCGCCGGCGGCCCAGCTCTTGCGGCTGCCGGTGTTGGGGGCGTGGCGGTAGGTTCGCAGGGCCTGGCCGTCCACGAAGGCGTTGGAAATCGCGTTGATCAGCTTGTCGCGATGGAGGCCAAGGAGTTTGCCCACCACGGCGGTCGAGGCGACCTTGACCAGGATGACGTGATCCAAGCCGACTTTGTTGAAGGAATTCTCCAGCGCCAGGCAGCCTTGGATTTCGTGTGCCTGGATCATCGCCGTCAGCACATCTTTCATCCGCAGCGGCTTTTTGCCTGTGGAGATCGCGCGGCGCGAGAGCCAATCGGCGACGGCGAGGATGCCGCCGAGATTATCCGAGGGGTGGCCCCAATCCGCGGCTAAAAAAGTGTCGTTGAAATCGAGCCAGCGGATCATGGCTCCGATGTTGAACGCGGCCTGGACGGGGTCGAGGACGAACGAGGTGCCGGGGACGCGAGCGCCGTTCGTCGAGGTGACGCCGGGGACGATCGGGCCGAGAAGTTTGGTGCAGGCGGGATATTGCAGGGCCTCAAGCCCGCAGCCCAGCGCGTCGAGCAGGCAATGCCGCGCGGTTTCGTAGGCGAGGGGGCTTTTGACGCGGTAATGCAGGACGTAATCGGCGATGTCCGCCAATACCTGGTCGGGTTGGGGGCGCGAGTTGGAGGTGGCGGTGCTCATCAGGTCAGGTTCGCTTCTCGATCGGCACAAACTCGGCGTGTTGCGGGCCGGTGTAAATGGCGCTGGGGCGGATGATTTTGTTGTCCATGCGCTGTTCGATCACGTGCGCCGTCCAGCCGCTGGTGCGGGCGAGGGCGAAGAGGGGGGTGAACATCGGCGTCGGCACGCCGAGATCGTGAAACGCGACGGCCGAGAACCAGTCGAGGTTGGGGAACATTTTCTTCGTCTGGGACATGACCGATTCGATCCGCTCGGCGATGTGGAAGAGAGTGTCGTCCCCTTCCTCGCGGGCCAATTGGCGAGCGACTTCCTTGATGATCTTGTTGCGCGGATCGACCAAGGTGTAAACGGGGTGGCCGAAGCCGATGATAATCTGCTTTTCCTCCACGCGGCGGCGGATGTCGGCCTCGGCCTCGTCGGGCGTGCGATAGCGGCTTTGGATTTCAAAGGCGACTTCGTTAGCGCCCCCGTGTTTGGGGCCGCGCAAAGCGCCAATGGCGCCGGTGATCGCCGAATAGAGATCAGAGCCGGTGCCCGCGATGACGCGCGCGGTGAACGTGGAGGCGTTAAATTCATGTTCGGCGTAGAGAATCAGCGCACAATGCATCGCCTTGACCCACGATTTGGGCGGGGGCTTTTGGTGGAGGAGGTGCAGAAAATGGCCGCCGATGGAGTCGTCGTCGCTGGACAATTCAATGCGCCGGCCGGTTTGCGCGAAATGATGCCAGTAGACGAGCATGGAGCCGAGGCAGGCGAGCAGTCGGTCGCCGACTTCGCGGGCCGAGGCGGGATTGTGATCGCCGGCCTCGCGCATCATGGCGCCCAGCGCGGACACGCCGGTGCGCAGGACGTCCATCGGATTGGCTAGTGGGCCGAGCAGTTCGAGCGTCGAGCGCACGTTGGGCGGCAGATCGCGCAGGGCGATGAGCTTTTGTTTGTACGCCACTAGTTCCGACATTGTGGGGAGCTTGCCGTGAACGAGGAGGTGGGCGACCTCCTCAAACTCGCAGTGGGCGGCGAGCACCTCGACGGGGTAGCCGCGGTAGCTCAGGTCGTGGCCGCTTTGGCCGACAGTGCATAGCGCGGTGCTGCCGGCGGGGACGCCCGACAGGGCGACGGATTTTTTGGCCTTGAATGTTTCCGCGTGTGGTTCGCTCACTTGGATTTCCCAAAGAGTTCATCGATCTTTCGCTCGTAATCAAAATACTTGATCGTTTCATACAATTCACTGCGCGTCTGCATGGTCTCCAGCACATTTTTCTGCGTGCCGTCGCGGCGGATGGTCTCGTAGACGTTCAGCGCGGCCTTGTTCATGGCGCGAAAAGCCGACAGCGGATAAAGCACCAAGGAGACTCCCGCGCCGCACAGGTCGGCGGTCGTAAAGAGGGGCGTCTGGCCGAACTCGGTGATGTTTGCCAGCAGGGGGATGTTGGTAGCCTTTGAGAACTGGCGGTACATGGATAGTTCCGTCAATGCTTCGGGAAAGAGCATGTCAGCGCCGGCTTGAACGTAGCCTTGCGCTCGCTCCAGGGCGGCGGGCAAGCCTTCAACGGCCAGCGCGTCTGTGCGGGCCATGATGACGAAATCGGGATCGCTCCGGGCGTCGACGGCGGCTTTGATGCGGTCGCACATTTCCTGCGTGGTGACGATTTCCTTACCGGGGCGGTGCCCGCAGCGCTTGGCGGAAACCTGGTCTTCAATGTGGCAACCGGCCGCGCCGGCTTTAATGAGCGACTTAATCGTCCGGGCGATGTTGAACGCGGTCGGGCCGAATCCGGTATCGGCATCAACGAGCAGGGGAAGATCGCACACGCCGGTGATGCGGCGAACGTCGGTGAGAACGTCTTCGAGCTCGGTGATGCCTAAATCGGGAATGCCGAGCGATCCCGCGGCGACGCCGCCGCCGGAAAGATAAATCGCGGAAAAGCCGGCCTGTCTGGCTAACAAGGCGCATTGGGCGTTGAGAGCGCCGACGATTTGCAACGGCTGCTCGCGCAGCACTGCAGCACGCAAAAGAGAGCCAGGCGAGGGAAAGGGCGTCATTGTTTCTGTTGCCGCCAGACGGGGTCGTGATGCGAATCGTCCGCCGACGCGAACCAGCGCGTCATCACGGTCTTTTGGCGGGTGTAAAAATGGACCGACTCCACCCCCTGGATGTGCAGGTCGCCGAAGAAAGATTTATTCCATCCGGTGAAGGGGAACCAGGCCATCGGTGCGGGGACGCCGATGTTGATGCCGATCATGCCGGCGTTGAAGCGCATCTTGAATTCGCGGGCGACGAAGCCGCTGTTGGTGAAGATGCTGGCGCCGTTGCCGTAGGGACAGTCGCGGGCCACGGCGATGGCTTCGCTCACATCGTTCACGCGCAGGACAGACAGAACAGGCCCGAAGATCTCCTCGTTGGCCAGACGCATCGGTTTGGCAACGCGATCGACGACGCTGGGGCCGATGAAGAAGCCGTCGCCGCGCGCGGCGGTTACCGCGCGCCCGTCCAGCGCCACCGTCGCCCCTTCGCCGGCCGCAATGTCGAGATAGCCGGCCACGCGCTGCTGATGCTGGCGCGTGATGAGCGGGCCCATATCGACGGCCTCGCCGGAATCGGTCGGCCCGGTTTTCATTTTTTCGGCGGATTTTACCAGGCGATCGACCAGCGGCTGGGCGATGGCGCCGACGGGAACGGCGACGGAGCCGGCCATGCAGCGCTCGCCGGCGCAGCCGAACGCGGAGGCCCCAATCGCGGCGGCGGCTTGGTCGAGATCGGCGTCGGGGGCGACGATCAGATGATTCTTGGCTCCGCCGGCGCTCTGGACGCGCTTGCCATGTTTGGCGGCCGTTTCGTAAACGTATTGTGCGATTGAAGTAGAGCCGACGAAGCTGATGGCGGCAACCTGCGGGTGCGTCAGGAGCGCATCCACGCAGGGCTTGTCGCCGTGGACGATGCTGAAGACGCCGGGGGGCAGGCCGGCTTCGATTAAAAGCTCGCCGAGCAGATTGGCGCTTTGCGGCACGCGCTCGGATGGCTTAAGGACAAATGTGTTGCCGCAGACGAGGGCAATGGGAAACATCCAGAGCGGGACCATCACCGGAAAATTAAACGGCGTGATGCCGACGCAGACGCCGACGGGGTGTCGCGTGGTTTCGCTATCCACATTGCGGGCGATGTTGGGCAGCGCGGCGCCCATGATGAGGCTGGGAATCCCGCAGGCGAATTCGAGGACCTCGATGCCGCGTTGCACCGAGGCCCGCGCTTCGGCCAGCGTCTTGCCGTGCTCGCGCGTGAGGCATTTGGCCAGGTCTTCAAAGCGCTCCAGGCAAATCTGGCGAAACTTGAAGATGACGCGGGCGCGCTCGACCACGGGGATTTCGGCCCAACCCTCCAGCGCGGCGGCGGCGGCGCGCACGACGCGATCGACTTCCTGGGCATCACACAGCGGAACCTGCGCGATCCGCGTTCCGCGCGAGGGATTGAATACGTCGCCCCAGCGCTGGGCGGTGCTCTGGACCCATTGGCCGCCGCAGAGGATGGGAAGTTTTTGCACCGTTTCAGTGAATGTCGCAGTTGACATATTGAGCCTCAAACCACCTGGGCGGCCAGGGGCAGGACTTCATCCAGGCAATCCGCCATGAAATCGGCGTCGTCGATGCTCAGGCACATGGGCGGCTTGAGGCGAAGCACGTTACCGTAAAGGCCGCCCTTGCCGATGAGCAGGCCGCGCTCGCGGGAAAGCTCCAGCACCGCGGCGGTTTGTTTGGTGGCGGGGATTTTGGTCTTCCGGTCGGTGACCAGTTCGACGCCAAGCAGCAGGCCCATGCCGCGCACGTCGCCGATGAGGCCATGCTTTTGCTGGAGTTCGAGTAGGCGATCCTTGAGATGAGCGCCGACTTTCAGCGCGTTGGCCTGGATTCCCTCGGAGTCGATCACCTCCAGGGTGGCCAAGCCCTGGGTCATGCAAATCGGATTGCCCCCAAACGTGTTGAACTGCACGCGATTGGCCAGCGTCGCCGAGATTTCCGGGCGCGTGACGAACGCACCGAGGGGAGCGCCGTTGCCGATTCCCTTGGCCATGGTGACGGCGTCGGGGATGACGTCCCAGTTTTCAAAGGCCCAGAATTTCGTGCCGGTGCGGCCGAATCCGCCCTGCACTTCGTCGGCCACGCAGATCCCGCCGTGCTTGCGGACGATGTCGTAGACGATCTTGAAATACTCCTTGGGCGGTGTCACCGCGCCGCCGACGCCCTGAATGCACTCGCCAATGAACATGGCCACTTCGCCGCAGGTTTCGTATTCGATCAAATCTTTTACGTCGTGCGCGCACTTCAAATCGCAGGACGGATAAGTCAGGCCATACGGGCAGCGGTAGCAGTAGCCCGGCGTGGCGTTTTTGACGGTAAAGCCGCTGGTGGATTTGAACTTCCAGTTGCTGTGCGCGGTGAGATTCATGGTCGCGCCGGTGCCGCCGTGGTAGGCGTTGCGCAGGGATACAATATCGACGTTCTTGGTAAATTCGCGCGCGGCCAGCATGGCCAGTTCATTGGCCTCCGAGCCGCTGTTGGTGAAAGACCAATTCGACAGGTTCGACCCGGCCGGCATGTGGTCGGTGAGTTTTTTGGCGAATTGGCCGATGGTCGGGTGCAGGTAAATCGTCGTGACGTGCTGCAGCGTGCCAAGCTGTTTCTGGACGGCCTGCACGACTTTGGGGTGGCAGTGGCCGACCGAGACGGTGACGATGCCGGCGAAGCCGTCCAGATATCGCCTCCCGGTTTCGTCCCAGAGGTACTGCATGTGGCCTTCGACGACCATCAGAGGGTCTTTGTAATAGCGGATCAGGCCCGGCGAGAGATACTGCTTGCGCAGCGCGATGGTCTCGGCCTTGGACGGGCCGTCATAGGGCTGGGGAACGTGCGTGCAGACCGGCAGCGAGAGTCGTCGGGGAGCGGGTTGCACGGCGGTGGATGCAGGCGGCATAGGTTCCTCACGGTGCGGTGATGGATTGATACGTTTCGGGACGACGGTCGCGATAAAATTGCCAGACGTTACGCACCTGGCGGATCATATCCAGGTCGAGATCGGCGACCACCAGCGCGTCGGTGCTGCGGGGCGCCTGGGCGATGATCTGTCCGCGCGGATCGGCGAAATAGGAGCTTCCGTAAAACTCGCCGATGCGCCACGGCTCTTCCCAGCCGGGGCGATTGATGGCGCCGACGTAATAAATGTTATTCGCCGCCGCGGCGGGCTGCTCGAGTTTCCACAGGTATTCCGAAAGTCCGGCCACGGTCGCCGAGGGATTAAATACAATCTCCGCGCCGGCCAGGCCCAGCTCGCGCCAGCCTTCGGGGAAGTGACGGTCGTAGCAGGTGTAGACGCCGACCTTGCCGATGCGCGTGTTGAAGACGGGGTAGCCGAGATTGCCGGGGCGGAAATAAAATTTCTCCCAGAATCCCGGATCGCAATGCGGGATGTGGATTTTGCGGAATTTGCCCAGATATGTGCCGTCGGCGTCGATGACGGCGGTGGTGTTGTAATAGACGCCGGTGAGGTCCTCCTCGTAAATGGGCAGGACGATCACCATCTGGTGCTTTTTGGCAACCTCACAGAAGAGCTGCGTCGTCGGACCGTCGGGGATTTTCTCGACGAGATCGTACCACTTGGTTTTTTGTTCGGCGCAGAAATACGGGCCGTAGAAAAGTTCCTGATAACAGAGAACCTGCACGCCATTGGCGGCGGCGTCCCCGGTGAGCTTCACATGCTTGGCGATCATCGCCTCCTTGATCTTCGCGGTCGGCGACGTGGCCGGCTCGCAGAGTGTCGCCTGAATCAATCCCGCTTTGACCATCCTCGCCATGCCTACACCTTCACCGCTTTCTTGGGCTCGATCTTTTCCACTTGTCCGGCGGCCAACATCGCCTGGTATTGGTTCCAATTCATCGGCGGCTTGCCCGTGGGAACTTCTTCCATGGTGATGCATCCCTCCACGGGGCAAGCCAACGCGCACATATTACACCCAACGCACGCATCATCGCGCACCGTGAAAACGTCAATCGCGCGGCCATCTTCGTTGAGTTGCAGATTTGGCGCGGCCTCGCCTTTCATGCGGCGGGGCGGTCCGAACTTTTTCGTGTAATCGGCCGCCGAGAGTTTATCCCAGGCAATCGCCTGGTAGCAGCCGTCCTCGCAACTGGCGTAGCAGATGCCGCAGTGGATGCAGGTGGCTTCATTGATCTTCGCGACAACCTTGTAATTCAGGTCAAGCTCGCCCCAGGGCTTGATGCGGGGCAGGGCCTTGCCGACGGCATCGTTAATGGTGGCGAAACCTTTTTCATCCATCCATTTGGCGAGGCCGCGCGACATGGCTTTTACGACGCCAAAGCCGCGGTGCATGACGGCGGTGCAGACTTGCAGCGTGGTCGCGCCCAGGAGAATGAATTCGACGCAATCGTCCCATTTGCGAATGCCGCCGACGCCGCTGACGGGAAGGCCGATCTTCTCGTCGCGGGCGATTTCGCTGACCATATTAAGGGCGATGGGTTTGACGGCCGGCCCGCAATAGCCGCCGTGCGAGCCGAACCCGGCGACACTGGGCCTGGGGGCGAAGCTGTTGAGGTCCACGCCCATGATCGAGTTGAGCGTGTTAATAAGGCTGATGCCGTCAGCGCCGCCGCGTTTCACGGCGCGGCCGATCTCGCGGATGTTGGTGACATTCGGCGTCAGCTTGGCCAGCACCGGAACAGTAGCCACTTCCTTCACCCACGCGCAGATTTGTTCGGCGTAATCCGGCACCTGGCCAACCGCCGATCCCATGCCGCGTTCGTTCATGCCGTGGGGGCAGCCGAAGTTGAGCTCAAAGCCATCGACGCCGACGTCCTGAATGCGCTTGATAATGCGATGCCACGCCTCTCGCTTGGTTTCAACCATCACCGAAGCGATCACGGCATGATCCGGGAACTGCTTTTTTATTTCCGCCATCTCGCGGAGGTTGTCTTCCAGCGGACGGTCGGTGATCAGCTCGATGTTATTCAGGCCCATCAGCTTCTGGTTGTTGAGGGCGATGCCGCCATAGCGGGAAGCGACGTTGACGATCGGGTCATCGGAAAGGGTCTTCCAGACCGCGCCGCCCCAGCCGGTCTCAAAGGCGTGACGCACCTGATATGCCGTGTTGGTGGGTGGCCCGCTGGCCAGCCAGAACGGATTGGGCGAGCGGATTCCCGCGAAATTACATCGTAAGTCGGCCATAAATCTCAAAAATGGTTCGGCTCGCGCTTGAGGAACCGTCCGCGTTTTTCCTTGGCGACGAAATTGCCGCCGCTGACAACGACCTGCCCGCGCACGGCGACGGTTTCGGCCCGGCCCTGGACGCTCATGCCTTCAAAGGGATTGTAATCGACGGCCATGTGCTGCGTTTTCGCGCTGATCACGCCGCGATAATCGGGATCGAAGATGACCAGATCGGCGTCGCTTCCGGTGCGGATGGCGCCCTTGCGGGGATACAGGCCGAACAATTTAGCCGCCTGCGTCGAAGCACAATCGACAAAACGGGACAGGTCCAATTTCCCGGATTTCACGCCGGACGTGTAGAGCATGGAGATGCGATCTTCCAGCGAGGGGATGCCGTTGGGGATTTTGGTGAAATCGTCGCGGCCCATTTCTTTCTGGCCCTTGAAATCAAACGGAGCGTGGTCGGTGGCTACGGTGCTGATGTTTCCATTGGCCAGATTGTTCCACAGGAACGGCTGATTCTTGATGTCGCGCAGGGGCGGCGACATGACGAATTTGCTGCCCTGGAAATCGGGCCGTTCGGCGTAGGTTTTATCCAGCGTGAGGTACTGAATGAGCGTTTCGATCCAGACGTGACCGCCGCGCGTGCGGGCCTCCAGCGCCGCGCGAACCGCAGGCTCGCAACTGGTGTGGACGATGTAGCAGTGCGCATCGTGCATCGCGGCGAAGCTGGTGAAGTGCTGCACGCCCATGGCCTCGACGGACTCCGGCCGCGAGGGTTCGTGCCATTGCGGACCGGTTTTTCCCGCGGCGATCAGTTCCTTTTGCCGCATGGCGACGGCGTCGGCATTCTCACAATGCGCCGTCACAATGACGCCCAGCGATTTGGCCAGGCGCATCACCTGATACAATTCCGCGTCATCGACGCCAAAAGCGCCCTTATAGGCAAGGAACACTTTGAAGCTGCTGATGCCCGCGGCGACGATTTCCTTTAATTGGCTTTCGGTCAGCGCGTCATAGCGCGTGGCTCCCATGTGGAACGTGAAATCGCAAAAACTGTTGCCCTCGCCCTTGGACTTCCACAACTCAAACGCTGCCAGAGGTTCGTCGCTTCGCGCCGGACAGGCCATTTCGATCAACGTGGTGGTTCCGCCGACCAGCGCGGCCCGCGAGGCGGTTTCGTAAGTGTCCTTGGCATACGTGCCCATAAACGGCAGATAGATGTGGACATGTGGATCGATAAAGCCGGGGAAGACGTATTTGCCTTTGGCGTCGATGACGGTACTGCCAGGCGGAGCAGTTAAGCCGGGGCCGATGGTCGTGATGGTGTCGTCCTGACAATAGATGTCCGCGTTATAGCGATCAGACGCGGTGACGATCTGGCCATTCTGGATCAAAAGCGGCATGAAGTTCGCTCACGGTTGGCTGGGGTTGGTTCACCGAGCCGAAAGGTGACTTCATATAACCCCTGCGGGTCATTTATTCAATAAATGCAACATGAATCCTGTTGACGAATCCTCAGCCAAACGTTCATAATCGCAAACTTGTGACCTCAACCCTGCGGGAAGCCAATTCGGACATCGTTGAAGTAACCGAAGACCTTTCCGCCTCTCCATTTTTTAACCCGGACATCGCTCCCACACCACGATCGGCGCGAAAATGGGGAACGCTGGACATTGCGGCGCTGTGGATCAGCATGTCGGCCTGCATCCCAACTTACATGCTGGCCTCCTCGCTTATCGGCGAAGGGATGAACTGGTGGGAGGCGGTGCTGACCATCACCCTGGGCAACAGCATCGTGCTTATCCCAATGATCCTCAACGCCCACGCGGGCACGCGCTATGGCATCTCCTTCCCGGTCTACTGCCGGGCCAGTTTTGGCATTCGCGGGGCCAACATTCCCGCGATTCTTCGCGCCCTGGTTGCGTGCGGATGGTTCGGCATCCAGACGTGGATCGGCGGCGAGGCGATTTACAAAATCACCGCCATCTTTTTTCCCTCCATCGCGCAGTGGCCCAATACGTTTTTGTCCATCAATGTCGCCCAGTTTGGGTGCTTCCTGGTTTTCTGGGCGATTAATATGGTGGTGATTTACAAGGGGATCGAGTCGATCCGCATCCTGTTGAACATCAAGGCCCCGATACTGATTATTCTGGGGCTGATCCTGCTGGGTTGGGCCTACCGCGCCGCACATGGATTCGGACCCATGCTCAGCCAGCCCAGCGCCTTTGAGGCGGGGCAGCCCAAGGCGGGGCAATTCTGGCTCTTCTTCCCTGCCGCGCTGACCGGCATGATCGGCTTCTGGGCCACGCTTTCGCTGAATATCCCCGATTTTTCGCGTTACGCTTATTCGCAAAAGGCGCAGATGGTCGGACAAGCCATTGGCCTGCCGGGCACGATGGCCCTCTATTCGTTCATTGGCGTCGCCGTGACCAGCGCGACCATCATCATCTACGGCCAGGCCATCTGGGACCCGGTTGATCTGCTGACGCGATTTCGCAATCCGGCGGTGCTGTTGATCGCGATGCTTTCCCTGTGCGTGGCGACATTGGCCACTAATATCGCGGCCAATGTCGTCTCACCCGCCAACGACTTCTCGCATCTGGCGCCACGATTTATCAGCTTTCGCACCGGGGGTTTTATTACTGGAATCATCGGCATCCTCATCCAGCCCTGGAAACTGTTGGCCGATCCGAACGGGTATATTTTTACCTGGCTGGTGGCGTATTCGGCCTTGCTGGGAGCGGTGGGGGGGATTCTCGTCGTCGATTATTTTTATGTCCGCCGCCACCAACTGGACCTGGCCGGGTTGTTCAAACAATCCGGACCGTATTGGTATCAGGGTGGATTCAACGTGCGCGCTCTGTTTGCGCTGGCGCTGGGGATTGCCCCTTGCGGACCGGGTTTCCTGGGGACGGTCGGGTGGATGCACGTTGGTGTGGGGTGGATACGGTTGTATGACTATGCCTGGTTTGTGAGCCTGGGGATTGCCGGTGTGACGTACGCGCTGCTGATGCCGCGAGCGCGGCGGCCTGAATAAAGCTCTGGAAATATAACTTTACCTTTCGGCTGAATCCGTTATCTTGCAACACCGCCGAACCGACCACCGTGCAAATCTATGGCTGAATCGCAATCAGGGATTGAAATCTCGCCTCGGCCGAGCAACACCATCGCATCGGCGCGCATCGCCATGCTGGCATTGATCCCATCGGCGGTCGCGTTCAATCTGGCGATCGCCACCGTCGTCCGCACGGTTAAGCTGCCGATTTACCTCGACTGCATCGGATGCATCGTCACCACGCTGCTGACTGGCGTCTGGCCGGGCGCGGTCGTCGCCGTTTTGTCGCAGACGACATCCGTCATGCTCGGCAGCCCGCCGGATTTTCTTTACTACACGGGAACGGTGGTCGCGGTGGGGCTGGCGGCGCACATCATGGGACGGATAGGCGGATTCAAGACGATGGTGCGGACGGCGTTCAGCGGACTGGTCATGGGCGTCGTATCGGCGACGGTCTCCGCGCCGATCACGTATTGGCGCGGCGGGGTTACGTCGGCGGGGTCTACGTGGGTGACGGCGCTGTTCCTGGGGACACATCATCCGCTGCTGGAATCGGTCATCTACTCGGGCATCACCTGCGATCTGCCGGACAAAATTGCCGAGGCCTACATCGCGGTGTGGCTGATTCGCTCGGTGCCGCATGATTTGCTTCGCCGCTTCCGGGGCGGCACCATGGAAAAGAATTTCAAGCTTACCGATTAGCTCATGGCATCCATCCCACCCCGGGCGCGGCTGGCCGCAACGCTGGTTGCCTCGACAGCCTCCTTGCTGGCCAATCGCTTTTCACCATTGATTTTTGCGCTCCTGGTCGTCACGGCGCTGCTGGCCTATTCAGGGCTGCTGCGCGGTTACCTGAAGTTTGTCGCAGCCGTACTCGCGCCGACCTCGATCATGTTGATCCTTATTTGGGGGCTGATCGCGCGGGCTCCGCCGGGAGAGCCCATGGGAGCCGATCCGCGCGGTGGGGCTGCTTATGCGGGCATCATCGCCATTCGCCTGGCCGTGCTGGGCGGGGTGCTGCAATTGGCGCTCCTGTCGATTCCTTCGCGCCTTTTGCCGGCGACGCTGCGCGGCTGGGGCTTGCGCGGCGAGGGGCTGGTCGTTGCGCTGGGGGTCTTCGCGATCGGGCCCGAGCTGATGCTGCGGGCCGAGCAGATCATGACGGCCCGAAAGGCGCGCGGCCGGGTCGCGACTGGTCATCTGGCGCGGTTCCATGAGATGACGCGGATGCTTCGGCCCCTCTTCGTCTGGTCGATCCGCTCGGCGGTCCACCGCTCCGAGGCGTGGCAACAGCGAACGCTGTTGCTAAAGGTCGATCAGCTTCCGTTTGCAGCCGACGAATTCTGGCCGGCCGGTGGCGTGGTCGTGGTGGCATTGTCGATTGCCTGGCTGACGGTCGCTTTTATCGCGCGGTGGTTTTAATGACGCTCGACGAGGCCATGGCCGGGCGGCGCCTGCTGGCCGTGCGCGGGCCTAACTTTTCCGGCCGCACGCAATTGCTGCGCGACTTTTGCGACGCCAATACCCACGAGCGCGGCCGCATCTACATCGGGCCGGAGGTCTACAACGCGCTGTCGGGGCTGGCCACATCCGTGCGCCAGGAAATTGAGCTTCACGCAGGCGCATCGCTGGAGGCCGGCGGCAATATGGCGGGTCTGGAAAAACTGCGACTCACATCGCTCCTGGAACAGAATCCGGGCCTGCTTTCCGGCGGCGAACAGGCGGCGTTGGCGGTGCTTTGCGGATTGGCCCTGAACCCCGCGAGCTTGGCAATTGATTGTGCACTGGAGCAACTGGATTCCGATCGCCTGGCGGCCGCGATTGCCCTGTTGAACGAGGCGGGCAATCCGCTGCACGGGACGGTGATTACCGACCATCGCATGGACGACGGGGACCTCGAGGTCGCGTCGGTGGACATCGCGGATGTGCGCACCGCGCCGGCCGGCGCGCCGCCCGTGCCGAAGATAGACCCGTCGGCGATCAAAAAACTCGGAAGAGTCGGCGCACAGACGATTGAATTACGCGGCGTAAGCGCCGGCTATCCCAAACGCCCGGATGTGCTCGACAAACTATCGGTAAAACTGGAGCCGGGGCGGGTGCACGTGCTCCTGGGCCCCAACGGTGCCGGCAAGAGCACCTGCGCCAAGGTGCTATGCGGCGTGCTTCGCCCCGGGGGCGGCGAGATTCTCTTTGGCGGCCAAGTGGCGCAGCCTTGGGAGACGCCGGGAAAAACCGTCGGCTATCACCTGCAGAATCCGGATGTCGGTCTCTTTGAATCGACGGTGGCGCTGGAACTGGGGAAAGAGCTGGGCGCACCGTTTGTAATGCAGGCTTTCGGCTTGGAGCAAGTCGCCCGGGCCAATCCGCTGGCTCTGCCTTTTCCAGTGCGAAAGCGCGTGTCGCTGGCGGCAACCATCGCGGCCGGCCAGCCCTGGATTTTCCTGGACGAGCCAACGCTCGGGGCGGATGCCGCGAGCATCGCGGCGCTCGCGGAGATCGTAAACGGCTTGGCCGACGCGGGGCATGGCGTGATCGTCGTCTCACACTCACGGCGATTTCGCCAACTCGTCGGCGGAACCGAATGGACGCTTCAGGGTTGCCGCATTGTCGGATAGCGGCTGGACGAGCGACACTGCGAATAACAGTGATTATTTGGGCGCGATCGCCTTGGCGGCCGCCGCTGCGTCTTCCGCGGCGTAATCCTTCGCCAGTTCGGCATCAAACTTCGCGCCGTCGAAGGGAAGCACGAGTATCTTGCTTCCGTTGTTATCGTTGCCGTGATCCTGGTTCTTGGGCACGTTGATGCTCGCCAGCGTCACGTGCGTCACATGCCCGTCTTCCACGAGCACGCCGGGCCGCTCCATGATCGCCCAGTGATTCACGCTGCCGTCCGTGTACT
>JBEKYH010000067.1:0-16472 GCA_049511115.1 Tepidisphaeraceae bacterium
GAACTCGTGGTGCCGTAAAGATTGCCGCTGGCATCCATGACCAGGTTCGAAATTGTTTGGCCATCGGCGCCGGTGTAGGAAACCACCGTGCTGAGCGTCGGTGACCCCTTGGCAATGCTGGGGCCGGTAATCTCGAACAACGAGCCTTCGCCGGTGAGGTTCTGCGAACTGTCGACGACGGAAAGCGATCCGAACACGTCACCCCTGGCATCGGCCGCCAGCGATGAGGAGGGAATCTCACTGCCATTGCCAAGTGAAAGCAGAGTGGTGACTTGGCCGCTTCCGGCAACAATCTCAAAAACATTGCCGACGCCGCCATTCGCGCCAAGATTCGTAATGACCCCGTACAGATCGTCGTGGCTGTCGAGCGTCACATTCCCCACCGTGGCGCCGGACGGTCCGCTGAACGTCGCCAGCGTTTTAAGTTTGCTGATGTCAGCGGCAATGCGCTTGGCCGTAAGCTCAAATGCATATGCAATCGCGCCGCTTGGAGCGCCACCGGCAATCCCAAATAGATTGCCCTGGCTATCAAGGGCCAGGCCTCCAGGAGTGCCCTCGGCGGGACTGTTAAAGGGTACTAGCGGGATGACGGTTGTCGGTCCGGCGGCAACTTCAAAAATACCGCTAAATTGACCTATGGTTAGGGGTTGCACAACACCGAACAGGTCTCCCTTGGCATTGACCACCGTGGACGAAATGCCTTGGCCGAGATACGCGCCGTTTTCGAAGGTATAGCCGCTCACGGCCGTACTAAGCAGAACACGGCTTTCCAGCGATTCAGCCTGATAAGTGCCGCGCCTCACAGGGGCGCGTCGCGGCTCCGCTATGCGATAAGTTCGCCAAAAATGAAATCGCTGCCATCGCGACAACGTCGCCTCCTCGCTACCACGTCCGCACCCGGCAAGCCCTGATTAGTCATATTTGCCATTTGGCAAAGGGCGCACGGCGACCTTGGGCGGTTACCCTTGAGTATACATCACTTTCAGATGTCAACAAATGATTTTTTAACCTCACCCCGGCAACCGCGCAATCAGCGTCATCCCCGGTTTGTCCAATATAGTCGGCACATGCGCCGGCTCGGGCGCTGCGGCCGCCGCGCCCCGTCCAGATGAAGCAGCCGCGCCACCCGGCGTGCTTGATGATGTCGCTCCAACCGTCCCATTCGCCGGGATCACCAAATTAAACGGCGTCAGCGTCGCCAAGCCGGTGCTGGTGGCCTGCGTGCCGACGGTCACATATTTGAGATTGGCCGCGACAATCGGCTTGATGTTCAGCAGCACGCCGCTGTCGCCGGTGGCGATCTGCGCTTCATAAGCCGTCGGCGTGGCGCTGAAGAACGGCGTGGTTGATGCCGTCTGGGCAATCGCCCATCCGCCGGCGGCCAGAATCGCCGCGCAAAGCGGTGCACTGACAATTAGCAAACCGCGGCCACTGTTCCTCATGGCGAAGAATTGTATATTCATGGCGGCGGCGATTCCATCGGAATTAAGGCAATGATGTTGAAATGCCGCCGGAGACGCGACATATGGCAAATGTTCCTCGCCGCAAGGCGTTGATCACAGGCATCACCGGACAGGACGGCTCCTATCTCACGGAGCTGCTTTTGTCCAAGGATTACGAGGTTCACGGCATCATCCGCCGCAGCAGCTCATTCAACACCGAGCGCATCGAACACCTCTACCGCGATCCGCACGACCCCAACGCCCGCCTCTTCCTTCACTACGGCGACCTCGTTGACGGCACCGGCCTGCGCGAAATCCTCACCCGCGTCGTGCCTGATGAAGTGTACAACCTGGGCGCCCAATCCCATGTTCGCGTGAGTTTTGATCAGCCAGTCTACACCGTGCAGACCGACGCTTTGGGGACCATCAATCTTCTCGAAGCCATCCGTGACACGCGCCTCCCCGTGCGGTTCTACCAGGCTTCCAGCAGCGAAATGTACGGCAAGGTCGTCGAGACGCCGCAGTCGGAAAAAACGCCGTTCTATCCGCGCAGCCCCTACGCCTGCGCCAAGGTCTACAGCTTCTGGCAGACCATCAACTACCGCGAAAGCTACGGCATGTACGCCTGCAACGGCATCCTCTTCAACCACGAAAGCCCGCGCCGCGGCGAAACGTTCGTAACGCGAAAAATCACTCGCGCCGCCACGCGCATCAAAGAGGGCCTGGCCCAAAAGCTGTACCTGGGCAACCTCCAGGCCAAGCGCGACTGGGGCTTTGCCGGCGATTACGTCGAGGCCATGTGGCTCATGCTCCAGCAGCCCAAACCCGATGACTTTGTCATCGCCACCGGCCAGACCCATAGCGTCCAGGAATTCCTCGAAGAAGTCTTCGGCCTGCTCAATCTCGACTGGCGCGAACACGTCGAAGTAGACCAGCGTTATTTCCGCCCCGCCGAAGTAGACCTGCTCCTCGGCGACGCCGCCAAGGCCCGCAAAATGCTCGGCTGGACTCCCAAAGTGACCTTTAAGGAACTGGCCAAATTAATGACCGACGCCGACTGGGCTATCGCCCGCCAGCAGCGCCGAGTCGCGGAGCTTCGATGACCCAGCCCCTCTTGCCAACCGATCGTATCGTCGTCACCGGCGGGGCCGGATTCGTCGGCGGTTTCCTCGTCGACCAGCTCAAATCCCGCGGCTACCAGCACATTTTCATCCCCCGCCGCCGCGAATTTGATCTGACGCGCGAGGCGGATGTCATCCGCCTCTACGAACAGACCAGGCCCGCCGTGGTGGTGCATCTCGCCGCCGAGGTCGGCGGCATCGGCGCTAATCGCGACAACCCCGGCCGCTTCTTCTTCGCCAACATGGCCATGGGGATGCACCTCATCGAGCAGGCCCGGGTTTTCGGCGTCAAGAAATTCCTCCAGACCGGCACCATCTGCGCCTATCCCAAATTCGCCCCCACACCTTTCAAGGAGGCCGACATCTGGAACGGCTATCCCGAAGAAACCAATGCCCCTTACGGCGTAGCCAAAAAGGCGCTGCTGGTCATGTGCCAGGCCTATCGCCAGCAATACGGCCTCAACGCGATTTATCTTCTGCCCGTCAATCTCTACGGCCCGCGCGATAATTTTGATCTGCACACCAGCCACGTCATCCCCGCCCTCATCCGCAAGTGCGTCGAGGCACAGGACCGCGGCGACAAGAAAATCATCGCCTGGGGCACGGGCATGGTAAGCCGCGAATTTCTGTACGTCGAGGATTGTGCCCGCGGCCTGATCGCGGCCCTTGAACAATATGATTCCCCCGAGCCGATGAACCTGGGCAGCGGGCGCGAGATTACCATCAAGGCATTGACCGAACTGGTCGCCAAACTCGCCGGATTCACCGGCCAGATCGAATGGGACGCCACCAAGCCCGACGGCCAGCCGCGCCGGCAACTCGACGTCAGCCGCGCCCGTGAAACAATCGGCTTCACCGCCCAGACCTCCCTTGAGGAGGGGCTTGCCAAGACCATCCAATGGTTTGCCAATCAGCGCCGATGACCACCGCATCACCCGCCGACGCCCCGCCCGCGCGATCCGGCAAACTTCTGCTGGTCTTCAGCCAGACTTTCGTCCCCGATCCCGCCGCGGTCGGCCAGCACATGGCCGACGTCGCCATCGAAATGGCCCGCCGCGGTCACCGCGTGCGCGTCTACGCCTCGCAGCGCGGCTACGACGACCCCACCGCCATTTACCCCGCCCGCGAAAACCTGCGCGGCGTTGATGTCCGTCGCCTCCCGTTCGCTTCCTTCGGCAAAAAATCCATCCTCACCCGCGCCCTGGGCACCTTCACGTTCATGGCGCAGGTTCTGACCATCGGCCTATTCACCCCCAACGTCGGCGGAATCTTCTTCAGCACCTCTCCCCCGCTGATCGGCGTGATCGCCTGCCTCATCGGCCTCCTGCGCCGCATCCCCGTCGCCTATTGGGCAATGGATTTGAACCGCGACCAACTTATCGCCTTGAATAAAATCACGCCCACGAGTTTCACTGCTAAATCTTTGGAAACGGTGAATCGCTGGATTCTCCGGCGCTCGGCGCTGGTGGTCGCCCTCGACCGCTTCATGGCCCAGCGCCTGCAAACCCGCGCCGATCTGCGCGATAAACTTCTCGTTCTCCCCCCCTGGTCCCACGAAGACCGCATGACGCCCGTCTCCCCCGCCAGCAACCCCTTCATCGCCCGCCACAATCTGGCCGGCAAATTCGTCATCATGTACAGCGGCAACCACAGCCCCTCGAACCCGCTGGATACGCTTCTCCTCGCCGCCGAACAACTGAAGGACGACGCCACCTTGCGCTTCCTCTTCATCGGCGGCGGCGTAGGCAAAAAATCCGTCATCCAATTCGCCGCCGAGCGCAACCTCTCCAACATCCTCTGCCTCCCCTACCAACTGCTGGAGGAGTTGCAATTCAGCCTGCCCGCCGCGGATGTGCATGTCGTGTCGCTCGGCGCCCAGATGGCCGGCATCGTCCACCCCTGCAAAATCTACGGCGCCATGGCCGTTGGAAAACCCATCCTCTTCCTCGGCCCGCGCCCCTCGCATGTCTCGGACATCCTCGACGCCCACCCCATCGGCTGGCACATCAATCACGGCGACACCGCGGCCGCCATCGAAACGATCCGCCGCATCCGCGCACTATCCCACCAAGAATTGCACGAAATGGGCCGCCAAGCCCAGGAAATTCTCCAACGCGAATTGAGCCAATCCCTCCTCTGCGGACGATTCTGCGATCGCCTTGAAACGGCGTTAAGATTTAACCGCAACTCCTGATAGTGGCGTCCCATCGATCCTTATCCAAAAATGATCCAATGTAGGGCGTGCTTCAGCACGCCTCTGAACTTTGGCGGCGTGCTGAAGCACGCCCTACGCTACTGAGTACATGGAGAGGGGACCAGAGGAACCTGGCGAAAAGCGATTGCCCGGGGGTTGGTGAGGGTTCTTCTCCTCCCCCGTTTTCTCCCGCGACCTTAGCGATTACAATCAATCCCCGACAGGAGAACCGCATTGGCCAGCCGTTTTTTTCAGAAGCAATTCGCCGGAGGATTAACGCTGTTGTGCGAAGCCATGCCCGCCGTTCAGTCGGCCGCCATGACGCTTCTGCTGCCCGCCGGAGTCGCCGGCGATCCGCCCACCGCAGTCGGCGCCGCCTCAGTGCTTGCCGATCTGGTCCTGCGCGGGGCCGGCGAGCGCGACAGCCGCCAGCTCATTGACCATCTCGACAGCCTCGGCCTGCAGCGCTCCAGCGGCACGGGAACCTATCACACCCATTTCAGTTGCTCCGGCGTCGGCCCGCGCGTGCTCGACGCCCTGCCCGCTTATGCCGACATCGTGCGCCGCCCGCATCTTCCCAAGAGCGGCTTCGAATCCGCGCGCGACCTCGCCCTCCAGTCGCTGGCCGGGATCGAAGACGAACCGCGCCAAAAACTCCTCATCGCCCTGCGCGAGCACCACTTTCCTTCGCCGCTGGGCCGAAACCCGATGGGCCGCCAAGCGGACCTGGAGCGCCTCACCCTGCGCCGCTGCAAAGGCGAACACGCCCGCCGCTACCTCGGGGGCGAAGCGATCCTCACCCTCGCCGGCAATATCGACTTTGACGCCGTCTCCCAGCGCGTCGAGGAAGTATTCGGCGATTTCAACGGCCGCCTCCCCAAGGCGCGGCGCAAGCCCGCTCCCGCCCCCGCGTTTCATTTTCTCGCCCAGGCCAGCGAGCAGACCCACATCGGCCTCGCCTACCCGTCTATCCCGCCGACGCACTCCGACTATTACACCATGCGCGTCGCCATGGAGGTCCTCGGCGGCGGAACCAGCGCCCGCCTCTTCACCGAACTCCGCGAAAAACGCGGCCTGGTCTACAGCGTCTGGGCCGGCTACAGCGCCATGAAGGACCTGGGCGCCATCCTCGGCTACGCCGGCACCAGCAACGAGCGCGCTCAGGCCACCCTCGACTGCCTGCTCGGCGAAGTCCATCGCCTGGCCAAAGGCGTCGATGCCGCCGAAGTCGCCCGCGCCCGCACCGGCCTCAAGGCCAACATGATCATGGAATCCGAATCCACCGCCAGCCGCTCCGGTTCGCTGGCCCACGACTTCTTCATGCTCGGCCGCATCCGCACGCTCGAGGAGATCGCCTTGGCCATCGATGAGGTCAACGTCGACCGGGTGAATGCGTTTCTCGCCCGCCACGTCCCCGGACCATTTACCGTGGTGATTGTCGGACCAAAAGAATTAAAATCGCCATGAAAGCGCGCCTGTCCCCCTCTCCATGTACTCAGGGAGAGGGCCGGGGTGAGGGTCGCGTTTGATTTGTATTTCGACGCGCAATTCGCCCGTACAGAAGAACCCTCACCCTACCCTCTCCCTGAGTACATGGAGAGGGTGTAACTCCTCTTTGTGGCCGCTCCGCTCTCCTCCCCCCTCCCCCGGTATTTCCGGGGGAGGGTCGGGGTGGGGGCGCTTTGCAATTCGCCACAATCGAGCCCTACACCCCATGGGGACGGGATCAGCAACAAAAAGTTCGCGTCAAATCCAAATTCCGCGATTTCCCCACATCCAAAATTGAATTCCCCGCGCACTTGTTTAATATTGCGCGCTGCAATTAGGCTTATTGAGTGATCCGGGAAGGTCAGGCAGGCAATTCACTGAGGGCGGTTATGGCCAAATTTCGGTCGCGGCTGACAGGAATCGCGATTGCCGCCGCGGTAGCAGCCTGCCCGCTGTTTGCCTATTCCCAGGCCACCGCCCCCACCAGCCAAGCCGCCGAGTCCGAACCGGTCGGCCCGCTCCGCATTCAGGTCACTGCCGTTCAGGGCGGCACCCAGTATCGCCTCAATGCCGATTCCAAATGGCAAACCCTCACCGCAGGCGTCGAACTCCCCGAAGGCGTCGAGTTTCGCACCGGCCCCAAAGGCACCATCCAATTCACCGTCGGCACCGACCAGGTCTACCGCATCGACCGCCTGACCGCCGCCAAAATCCTCCGCGCCGCGCTCCTGCCCGATGGCACCATCAAGACCGACCTGGGCATGTCCTACGGCCGCGTGAGCAAGGATGTTGACCTCGCCACGCATCCGCATGAAGACCGGATCATCTCCCCCAGCAGCACGCTCGCCGTCCGCGGCACGCGCGTGGCCCTCTACGATCAACCGCCTTATACCCCCGAGGCCATCAGCCTGACCGGCGCGGCGGTGTTCCAGAACCTGCACGGGCAACTGGTTCAACTCGGTTCCAAAGGCTCCGGCCCGGCAACCGTCAGCGGCGATTCCACCGGCGCGGCGGAAACACAATTGCAAACCGCAACGGTTGATTCCCAGGGAGCCTTCGCCGGCCGATCGCCCGCGGAACAGGCCAACGAGTTAACCGTCGGCGGTCTGGCCAATACGCCGGTCGCATTCATCGCCACGACCAACGCCCAGATCGCCGGTGAAACGCAGCAGCAAAAACTGGCTTCAGTCACCGGCGTTACCGAAGCCGCGGGCGAAATTCAGTTCGGCATCTTCTGGACGAGTTCCACGCCCCTGACCATCGTTGACCTGACCGCCGTCAACCCCGTCGGCGACGTGGTCAATCCGCTCATGCCCACTTCCGCCAACGGCGGCCACTACGTCATGGACGCCCAGCACAGCAATATCGCCAACCAGAACAACAACCTCGAGGGCCAGGAGGGCGATTACTTCGGCACCAACGCAACCACGGGGAATTTCATCACCGGCCCCTACTTCGTGAACGCCACCCTGCTCGGCACGACAACGCAGTCTCTGGGCGAGAATCCCAATCTGTCGGTGACCGTCCACCTCTTCCCCGACCAGCAGCCTCCGGTGGTCAACGCCCAGCCCGT
The DNA here is from genome assembly GCA_049511115.1 of Tepidisphaeraceae bacterium. Classification (GTDB taxonomy): domain Bacteria; phylum Planctomycetota; class Phycisphaerae; order Tepidisphaerales; family Tepidisphaeraceae; genus JBEKYH01. The sequence continues at coordinate 7,819 of JBEKYH010000067.1, forward strand.
GGTGTTTACGCTGACCCCCAACAACCCGTCAGCGACTTTCCTGGTCCCCACGCCCGTCAAGGCCAATCAGCCCACGCAACAGCTTACCTCCGCCAACGCCGCCCAATTAATTCAACAGGCCTTAGGCAGCGAATCCTTCGGCGAAACCGGCGCCGCGGTAAGACGCCGCCACTAAACTCCTGTTCCCTCCCCGCAACCCTTTCCCACGTTCACACTTTCACACATTCCCACCCCTCTTCACGGCGACAAAATCACATTATCAATCAACCGCGTCGTCCCCACGCGCGCCGCCACCGCCACCACAATCGGGCTGGTGATCGTCTCGACCGTTTTTAACGTCAGCGCATCCACCGCCGCCACATAGTCAATCAGCAGCGGCACCCGCCCCTGGCTCGCTCCCTCCAGCAGAATATTCTGCACCGTCGTCACCAATCGGCTCGCCTGGCGGCTGCCGTTCTCAAAATCCTTCTTCGCCGTCATCAGCCCCCGGCTGATCGCAAGCGCCCGCTGCCGTTCCTCCGGCGACAGGTATTGGTTGCGGCTGCTGATGGCCAGCCCGTCCCCGTCGCGCAGCGTGGGGCAGGGGATGATTTCAATCGGCCAGTTCAGTTCCTCGACCATCCCCGCGAGAATGCGAAGCTGCTGGTAATCCTTCTGCCCAAAACACGCCACATCGGGCCGGACGATATTGAACAGCTTGGCGACGACCTGGCAGACGCCTTTGAAATGATTCGGCCTGAACCGTCCTTCCAATACCCCGGACAACTGCGGCACATCCAAAAAAATCTCCGCCGGCGGGGACTCGGGCGCAACGGCGCCGGCTTTATCCGCCGCGCGGAACGTGAGCGCCGCCGCCCCAAGCTGCCGCGCCGGATACATCTCCGCGACGGAGGGATTAAAAACCAGGTCCACCTCCGCCTGCCGGCACATTTCCAAATCCCGCTCGATCGGCCGCGGATATTTCGCAAAATCCTCCCGCGGCCCAAACTGCGTCGGATTCACAAAAATGCTCACCGCCACATGCTCCGCGTGCTCGCGGGCGATCTCCATGAGCCGCTGATGCGCCTCATGCAGCGCCCCCATGGTGGGCACCAGCGCCAGCTTCCCCAGCTTAGCCCGCTCAGCGCGACAATCGGCAATCGTCTGCGTAACAATCATGCTTGAACGTTAAGCCCGCGATGGTGAAATGTAAAAGGAGGGGCGGCCGCGCCGTGAAAAGGGTGCGAAGGTTTGAAAGTGCGAAGGGAATGCGTCCCACGCAAGCGATCGCCGCGCGCCCCCGCCGTGAGATATCCTGGCTTTCTTCGAAGCGGCGAAATTTTTTCCGTTCGGATGGTAACTCTTTCGGTTCCGCGGCGTCTATACTACGGGAGTGAATATGCTGACATCGCGCCGGACCATTCTTGAATCGCTGGAGTCCCGTAGGTTGCTGAGTATCTCGGCGGTGCCCAGCGATGGGATTAGCTCGACCTTCAATCACGGCACGCTCAAAATCAGCACATTTGGAACCAATGAGACCGCCTTACTCACCGTAAGCGGAGGACAAACGCTTATCGTCGACCTGAATGGGAATCAGCAAAATTTTCCACTCAGCGGGACGACCGCCGTCACGAAAGTAATTTTGCCGATGAGCGCGGGGACCGATAGCGTGAACATCGGCTTCGGCGTTCCGGCGGTGGCGATTCGCGGCAGCGGAGCCACTGAGACGATCACGGCTGCCAATAATGCGAACAACACCTTGCGCGGCGGGGCCGGTGCTGATTCGATTTCCGACAGCGGCGATGGGAATAATCTCATTGAGGGCGGCGCCGGGGCGGATACCCTCATCGCCGGGAATGGCGCCGATACGCTCATCGGCAACGGCGGCGATGATTCACTCGTAGGCGGATACGGCAACAGCCTGTTAAGCGCGGGCGACGGCAACGACACGGTTATTTCCGGCAGCGGCAATAGCACGCTGCAATGCGGCGACGGCATGGACAGCCTCAATGGCAGCGGAACCGGCTACGATTTGATCTCTGTCGGCAGCGGCGCTGACACGATTGTCGGCGCTACTGGCGGACCTGGAATCGACACCATCACCGGTATCACGGCGCGCGACAGCATTACGCCGGGTTTTGAGGACGTCATTCCGCCCATTCCCAGCTTAGCCCCCACGATTACAAAACACGGCGAGGTCGTTCAGATCGTAGGCACGAGCGGTGATGACACATGCAGCCTGTCCACCAGCCTCAATCCGACTAGCGGCATTTCGCTGGATATCACCATCGACCAGCTTACCAACAATAACGCCGCGATTTCCGGTCTCGGTCAAATCGATATAAAGCGGGTGAAAGTTTACCTCGGCGCCGGCAACGACAGTCTTTCGGTTGCCAGCGGCGTGCCGAAGGTTTTCGCCAGCGGTGGGGGCGGGAACGACACGCTGGCGGCGAGCAATACAGCGGCCGACACATTAGTGGGCGGAGCAGGAAATGATTCGCTGCTCGGTAACGGCGCCGCCGGTGAATCGATCAGTGGCGGCGCGGGGAATGACTCGGTCATTCCAGGCAACTGAACTATTTATTGTGCCGCCGTGCGCAGAAGGAGCCCGACCGCTCCTCAACTCCCTCCCCCGCGACTGCGCACCAACCCCTCCAGTACCGTCTCCAACGTCACGATCCCTTTGCGAATCTGTGAATCGTCTCCCTCAAAACAAATCCACCCTTGATTAAACCCGTCGAGCATCTGCATGCGCGGCTCAAAATTCCCCGGCCCCATCGACGCGAAAATGTCCGCCCACGTCTGGCGCGGGACGGCCTGCGCTCGCACCGGGCGACCGATCACTTTGGCAAACGTCGCGGCAATGTCGTTGGGCGACACGCGCCGCGGCCCTTCCAATTCAACAATCCGCCGGCCCGTCCATTGCTCCTGCAGCAGTTCAGCCGCGACGCGTCCGATGTCGGCGGTGGCCACCATCGGAATCGCCTTGTCCAGCGGCTGAAGAAAACTGGAGATCACCCCATCCTTCGCCGCCGGCTCGACGTCCCACGCCGAATTCTCCATGAACCACGCCGCGCGAAGAAACGCGATCGGCATCGCCAACTCGCCGAGCGTCTGCTCCATGATCCCAAGCTGCGTAAGCAGGCTCTCGCGTTTGGCCTGGGCGCCGACGGTTGAGAGCACAACGATTCGTTCAGGACGCGCCGCCGATAGAGCGGACTTCAAAGCATTGATCGCTGTCCGCGCCTCGGGAAACCCCGGCGATGGCGCAAAGAACGGCGGCAGAAGCACAAAGACCGCGCCAGCGCCGGTGAACGCCGCCGTCAGCGCATTCGCATCCGACATCTCCGCCAATGCGATCTGGCACCCCTTACCGGCCCACTCCGCTCCCTTGTCCGCGCTGCGGACGACCGCCCGCACTAACTTTCCCGCGTCCAGCAGCGTGCGGGCCACAACGCCCCCGACCTGCCCGGTAATGCCCGTAATCGCGAAAGTGCTTTGCCCCGATGTAGACATGGCGGATTCTCCTTTGGCGCAAAAAGTTCGCGCCGGCTACCCGTATTAAAGGCCAGTTCCCTTCCTGCGGCCACCCGCTGGACGAGGTATAGTCTGGTGATAAAAGGATGATCCGGCGTTCAAGCATCGCGCCAGAACCGATGACAACGGCATGCCCCCTTTCCACCGCATCCTCATCACCGGCGCCTCCGGCTGCGGCTCCTCCACCCTCGGCCGCGCCCTCCGCTGCCGCCTGGGGTACGCATTCATCGACACCGACGATCTCTTCTGGCACGCCACCACGCCGCCCTATCAGCACAAGCGCGATCGCGCCGAGCGTCTGGCATTAGCGCTGGATGCGCTCTCCAAAAACCCAACCATCGTGATGGCCGGCTCAATCTGCGGCTGGGGAGAGCAACTGGAGCGCGCATTTGATCTGGTGGTATTCCTCACCGTCCCGACCGAAATCCGCTTGAAGCGCCTGGAACGCCGCGAAGCCCGTCGCGGCCTCCACGATCCCGAATTCTTCGCCTGGGCCGCCAGCTACGACATCGGCGCCACCGAAGGCCGCAACCGTCAGATGCATGAACAATGGCTCGCCGCCCTGCAATGCCCGGTCCTGCGCCTCGACGGCCAGCGGCGCATCGCCGATCTGGTAAGTGAGATCGCAACCTTAAGCTGCGACAAACAACTCCCGCGCCCTGGCCGGTAACTCTTTTACTCGCTCATTTCCTGATCGGCGCGTCGTCCGGTCCAGCCCCGCTCCAGCTTCCCCCCGGCACTTTCTGGGAGAGAATGAACACCTGCACCATCGTCCCGCTCGTGAACGACTGCACGACGCCGCCGGCCGACGGCTCAACCTCCGCGCTCGCTTCGCGCACCTCGACCCCGGTGATTCGCTTAATTTCCTGCCGCAATGGCTGCGATGTCGAGGTGAACAATTGCCGGTGAAACTCCTGGACCTTGCTCGCGCCCTCGGGGCTTTTGGCAAGGTCCTTTTCGGCCTTGGACAGGGCGCCGTGCAGCGTGACCACCAGCGTATCGCCGCTGATTACTACTGTCACTGAGTCCGCGGCGTGGCCGACTCTCTGTTGCTGAAAATTCATCGCGGCCTGCGCAATCTGCTGCGCCATGCTTGGGTTGGACTCTAACATTTCGAATTATCCCGAATGCGGCAACGGTGGCGGGCGTCGCGGCGTGAAGCAGACACGGAGCAAATAAAAAGCCGCCATGGTTAAACGCCCGAAGACATTTAACCACGCCGGCTTACTCATTTACGGGCGACGCCATTGCGCTGCCCTTCATCTAGTCATCCGACCAATGTCAATATGGCTTTCCACACATCCTAGAACGAGGCGGGCCATTAAGCAATTATAAACCTTTCGCCAACTGCGGATTTTCCTTGCATTGCCGGGACTCTAATCTATGATCTTATCGCGGTAACTCCGCCGAACATCGGCCCCCGCGCATAAAATCGGATGACTAAATAAGGGGTAGGTCGCCAGCGGCGACAGACCAATTAGAGAGTAAGCCGACGCAATTCAGTCCCCAAAATGGGGACTTTGTTGCGTCGGCTTTTTTTTCAGGCTGACGGCATTCGTGTGAAGGAATGTGTCATGTTCCTAAGGTTCATCGGCGTGTTGGCTTGGAGCCTGGTTACCTGGCCTTTCAAATGCAAAAACCCGCGCCCAGTCCCCACAAAAAGCGGCTGCTGGGAGTTTTACCCCGACGGCAAAGTGGCATTTCGTGAACGTCAGCGCATGTCATTTACCATTGCCTCCAGGCACTCTCGACACAGGCCCGGCGCGGACCGGCCCGCCGTTGATTCTGAAAGTCGCAAGAGCCGAATCTGGCGGCGTCCATGATGGGCAAGCGCCGCATCCCAACTTGATCAACTCCCCGCCGTCGGCTGATTGGAATGATTCAAAACCTCCCGCCAGAGAACCGCATCCTCAACCGCGAATCCCAGGCGGGTTGTTCGATCGGGAACTTTCAGCCAAAATCCCCTCGCGGTTCCAAAGAGAAGCTTTCCGTTAAACCATTTGCATTCTGATTTCACGCTAACGCCGGCCAGCGGCAACTCGATCATCTTCCCCACCAGCGGCGCGAGAATCAGCTTCTCCCCCCGAACCTCCGCGATGGCCGGCGACTGAATCATCCCATTGACCATCGCGCAATCGCAATGAAGCTGCGCCTCGCCCGGCATGGCCGCCAGGCGAAGCTCAACACGACTCGACATCCGCCGGATAAACCGCCCGACGCCAAAAAACAGTGTGAACATCCCCACCGGAGCCAGCGCCGTCACAATCGCCACCCTGTAAAGGTGATTGACCACCCCCATCACCAGGATCGGCGACCACATAATCGAAGTGAATAAGAGAATCCACGTCGCGATCGTTGTCGGATTGCGGCCCACCCATGGCAGATTAAACGCCGACGGCGACAAACTCAGCCGCCCACTCTTCTGCGGAGCCGGATCAGCGGGTGTGGCTGGAGTCATGTTCAACCTCGGCTACGTTCAGTTCGCGGCATCAGGCAGATTATCGCTCAGGTATTTCGCATCCGCCGTCGGCAGCGCGCGGCCGGCGTCGGAAAGCATCGGCACAAACGGACTGTCCTTGAACCCCTTCAGCCCCGACACAATGCATGATGCCACGATCGTGGCGCCATCCACGAAAGTGTGGTTGTGATCGGCATACATTTTCATTACCGCTTCGCGGCCCATGGCCTCGTATTTGTCGGCGCAGTAATTGGTGAGATCGAAGACCGGAATGTGCAGCTTGGCGCCGACGTCCTTGGTCCATTGGGTAAAGACTCCGTTGCCCGTGCCGCGCTCGATGGTGTCCTGCTTGGGGTCGTAATCGGCGGGCAGCGGCCCGATGGGAGTGGCGTCGTTGAACTTCACCTTGGGATTGCGCCAGATATCGCGCGTGGTGACGGTCAGAAGATAAACGTGAGCGCCCTTCGCCTGCGCGTCGGTGGCCATCTTCGACATGTACCAGCCGTATGTGTGGGCCACGCCGCCGCCTCGGGCGCTGGGGCGCGTTTCGGGACCCGTGCCCTTGGGAGTGCCGCCGTCGTTGATGCCAAAGACCTCAAGAACGTAATCGCCCCCGTGGATCTTCGGCAACACCTTCGGCCAGTCGCCATTGTAATAGGACATACTCGATGTGCCGGCGTGGCCGGCGTTGTTGATGACAACTTTCTCGGAGTCAAAGAACTGGGGGATGGTCGTGCCCCAGCCGATCTCCACCTTGCCCGTCAGCGCAATTTTCATAGTCACCTTGGCAAAAAGGGGCTGGTATCGAGCCGCGTTTGGCATATTCCGGAAACTCCGCACGCCAATGAATTGTAGCCGCTGGCAGCAGGCACTTGCAACGCGGGCGAAGGAGGGCCATGTAGCATTCTGAGGACTTTGGCTGCGAGGGGTTTTTGGCCAATTTGAGAGAAAATGAACGCTGAGGCGCCGAGGCGCTGAGGAAGAAAATGCGGAGGAATTCAAAATCTGAATTTTGATTTTCTCGTCTTTTCTACCTCTCCGCGCCTCAGCGTTCATCCCTCTTTCTCCGCCCGGCTAAAGGTGGGGCGTCACCTCACACTCTTCCTGAAACTCCTCACCGCCAGCGTCATCGTGATGACCGCGATCACCGTCAAAATCACCAGCGTCTTCCCCATCAGGATCACGGGGCTCGGCTCCGCAATGGCATTGGGCCCATTCAGCAGCAGCCGCATCGAATCAATCGCATAGGTCACTGGATTAAAAACCGCCACATGTTGCAGCCACCCCGGCAGCAGCGGCAGCGGCAGTTGCGCCGAACTGGTGAACAGCAGCGGAAGGGTGAGGAAATTGGAGATAAGAAACGTCGATTCGGTGTTGCGGGTTTTGAGGGCGATGAAAACATTGAACCCCGCCAACCCGACGCCGAAGAGCAGCCCAATCGCCAACGCGGCCACGACGCCGGGGATGCCGTAGACGTAGTGAACGCGCTGTTCCTGGAATTGCCCGGCAACCCACGCGATCACCACGATGATCAGCCCCTGCAAAATCATGCGCGTCATGTCGCCGAGGATGCGGCCCAGCAATATCGCCATCCGATTCACCGGCGTGGTCAGCAGCTTGCTGAGAAACCCGCTTTGAATGTCGCTGATGATGCCGATCCCGGAATTGCCCGCGCCAAACAGGAGCGTTTGCAACACAACCGCCGGCACGAAAAACTGAAAATAGCTCTTCCCGCCAAACGCCTCCTGCGTGCCGGGGAATCGCGCCACGCGATTGAAAATCTGCCCGAACAAAAGCATCCAGATCACCGGCTGCACCAGCGAAAAATACAGCGCAATCGGCCGCCGCAGCAGCTTCTTCATCGACCTCCCAAACAGAACGCCGACTTCCGCGGCAAACGCTGACGGCCCGCGCGGGATTACGTCGATGGCGAATTCACTCGTTGACACCATGGTCATGGGGATTGCTCCTACTGGGTTCAGCACAAATTCTTGGCTTCTGGTCCCTCTCCATGTACTCAGGGAGAGGGATAGGGTGAGGGTTCTTCTTTGCCTCCGTCTACATGCACGAATTGGCCAACCGATTGCATTGACCGGGCAAAACCGCCCTCCAACTCATCTCCCCCGTCCCCTCCGCGGCATCCCCCACCCGCGCGCCGCTCGCCAATCCGTCTTCAACTCCTCCTGCCGAATGGAATGCCCGGTGTGTTTGAGGAACACATCGTCCAGCGTCGGGCTGGTCATGGAGAGTTTCGCAACGGCCATGCCTCCCGCATCCAGCAATCGCAACATATCGGGCACCGCGGCGCCCCCCGACGCAACAATCACATTCAACCCCGCGTCGGAAGTCGTGATGCTCCGCACAAACGGCAACTCCTTCAGTCGCGCCGCTGCCGGCTCGGCGTGCGCCGCCTCCTTCAGGGAAAGAACGACCACATCTCCTCCCAACGCCGCCTTCAGCGCCGCTGGGCTTCCCTCGGCGATGATTTTGCCGTGATCGATGATCGCCAGCCGGTCACACAGCCGGTCGGCTTCCTCCATGTAATGCGTGGTGAGAAAAATCGTCAGCCCGTCCTGCTTATTGAGCCGCTCGAGATATTTCCAAAGCCCCGCGCGATTCTGCGGATCGAGCCCCGTCGTGGGTTCATCGAGAAACAACAGCCTCGGCCGCTGAATCAAAC
>JBEKYH010000068.1:0-14534 GCA_049511115.1 Tepidisphaeraceae bacterium
CCAGGAAACGGCGCATATGATCACCGCCAGCGCCACCAGGCCGCTGACCACTTTGCCGGTGACCGTCTTAAGAAAATCCATTCCGACAACCTCCATCCCATCAATATCTTAACGACAAATAAGAGGCCAAGCGGTTATAAAAGTCGCATCCTTTTCTGCCCGCGCGTCATTTGACGCCCCCTGAGGCGACAACGATGATACGCGGCTCATGTATCGGCCCAGCAAAAAGATCAAGCGCTTTGATTTCCCTCCCGGGCGCATCGTTGCGGGCCGGTATGAGGTGGAGCGCCCGCTTGGAAGTGGTTATGAGGGCGAGGTTTACGCGATAACCGAGCGGGCCACGGGGATCCGCCGGGCCGCAAAATTCTATTACCCCCACCGCGACCCGACGGGAAAGGCGGCCATTGCCTATGCCCGCAAGCTGGACGCGCTGCGGCACTGTCCCATCCTCATGCAGTATTACCACCAGGAGATCGCCCTGGTGAAGCGGCGCAAGGTGACGGTGGTCATCAGCGAACTGGTCGAAGGGCAAAAGCTGAGTGAGTTTCTGGCCACGCAACCGCGCAAACGGCTCAGCGCGTTTGAGGCGTTGCACGTCCTGTATGAACTGGCCAAGGGAATCGCCCCGATCCATTCGCGCGGCGAATATCACGGCGACATCCATGACGACAACATCATGATCCGCCGCCGGGGCATCGGCTTTGACGTGAAGCTGCTGGATTTTTTTGACCTGGGGAAGCCGAGCCGGGACAAAATTCACAAGGATGTGCTGAACCTGATTCAGGTGTTCCACACCCTCGTCGGCGGCGCCAAGCACTACCGCCTCCAGCCGGCGGTGGTGAAAGACATTATCCGCGGGTCGAAGGATACGCTGATCCTCCAGCGCTTCGGGAGCGCCGGGGATTTGCAGCGGTGGCTGGAGACGCTGGACTGGCGAGGCGCGGCGGCGCTGCGAGAGCAGTAAAGGGCCGCTGAGTTGATTTTTTAGGGCACGTGCCGCGGCTGGACGCCGGCGCTGCGGAACAGGGGTTCCAGGCGGCGCGAGAGTTCCGGGAGTTGATGGGCAGGCACCTGCGGGTAGAGGTGATGCTCCAGGTGATACGTCAGTTCAAGGAAAATCGCCGGGATAATCCTGCCGCGCAGAGTGCTGGTCTGGGTCAGGGGCGTGGGACCGTAGTGATGATGGGGCAAATGAACTGTCAGAAGCGGGTAGACCCAGCTTCCGACAATCACCAATGCGCAGTAGTGCAGCAGCGCCGGGCATTGGTGGCGGAGCGCGATCGCCACGACTGGAATCACAATGGCGGTGAACGCCTCGGCGAGTAACCATCGGCGCGCACCGGCCGACGGCGCGCGGCGATAGGCCCAAAACCAGGGGCGGGGGAGAAATGCGGGACCCCAGAGAATCGCCAGAAGGAGGCTCATTCGCGCGGGATCGCCTTCGGGGTCGTCCGGGCCCGGGAAGACGCGATGGTGCTGGCGATGAGTGAGGCGATAGGCGTGGCCGCTCTCCAGGAGCAAGGCGCCCATCACGAACAATGCCCACTCGGTTTGCTTGCGGCCCAGGTCCAGCGAACCGTGAGCGATGTCGTGGGTTACCGTCACGACGGCGACAAAAATGCCGAAGACGATGAGCGGCTCAAGCCACCATAACCGCAGAAGCGAGGCTAAACCGTAAGCGGCGACCCCGAGGAGTGGACGAGCCAACGCCACGCGCCGCTGCCAGGGCGTGGTGGTCAGGAGATCGCGGCCGAGGGCGTCGAGTGGAGGGAGCGAAGCATAGGCGCGATCGGCGGGTTCGTGGGTACTAGTTTGCACGCGCCACCTCGACTGCCGCGGCGCGGCGAGGATTTTGGGGGCAATCACGTTGGTGGTGCCGGATTATTCGCGGCAGGAATACGCGCGGTCGTGAGCGTTTTGCTCGCGCTCCTGCCCCATCGGCGACGATCTGGCTTCCAATCATACATGCCACGGTTCCCAGCCCGGGCCAGGTGCTGTCACCCACGAGCCAAAAGCCGGGCAAGGGTGATTTATGCGGAATGGCGTGCTGATTGGCGTTGGCGAGCGTTTGGCGCACGCCACCGACGGCGCCGCGCGGACTGCCCGTGAAGTGTTGATAGGTGCGCGGGGTTGCAACTTCCAGCACGCGCAGAGACTCGCCAAGGCGAGGATAAACGCGGCGGGCCAGGGCAATGAGCCGTTCGCCGGCGACGCGTTTCTTTTCTTCGTAAGCGTCGCGGGACAATCCTTCCCACCAGCACAGTTCGCAGTGAGTGGAGATCATTACACTTCGATATCCGGCGGGTGCGCTTTCCAGGTCGCCCGGCGCGGAGGCGGATATGAACATGTTGTTTCCATCGCCGAGCGGGCGATCATAATCGTGCATCAACTGGTGATGCGTGAAGGTCTGGCCCGCGACTTGCGCTTCCTCGACGCCCAGGCAGACGACAATCGCGCCGCCCAGGGCCTGTGAGTCGCGGCGAACGTATGGCGCGAGACATTCGACTACCGCTCGAGGCGCGATGCGGGCTGTAATGGAAGCAGGGACGGCGCTGACGACCTGATGTGCTACGACTTTTCCGCTTTCGGCGTGGAGCGTAAATCCACCGCCATGGTTTTCGACGCGCTCGACTGCGCAACGCGTTCGCAATTCGCCGCCGAGAGCGCGATAGCGATCGACGAGCGTCTTCCAGAAGCCGCGCATGCCGCCGCGGGCGCGGGTGAGACCAGCGCCGCGGATGGTGATGCCTAAGGCGGAATTGATGAGAGGGGCGCAATCAATCGTGCCGTGCACGGTGTCTTCGATGAGCATGGAGAGCAACCCGACCAGCGGGCGATCAGCACGTAGCCCATAGGCGCGAAGGAGATCGCCCATTGTCCACTGGAGATAGCGGCCCCAATGCAGATGGGTAAGGCCGACGGATCGGATGGCTCGAAGCGCATCAAGCGGATCGCGCACAGGAAGGCGAGCGCCTCGCCGCGCTGCGCGCCAGAAGACGGCGGCCAGGGTGTCCATGATGTGCCAGAATTTCTGATGCCGCAGGCTGTCGCCCAGCATATGCAGACGCTCGGTATGCCATGCTGCGACGTCCTTGTGCAACACAACGCATCGGTCAGGGAGCCAAGCGACGTAACCTGGCAGCGGGTCAGCATTGAACGATTCAACGCCAATGGATTGAAGGAACCGGCCACCGATACCGTCCGCTTCGAAATCGACGAGCGTCGTGGCGCCGACATCAAAACTGAATCCCTTGCGCCGGTAGAAACCAGCGCAGCCGCCGGGGAGTGTGTGGGATTCCAGAACGACCGTGGAGAGGCCGCGGGCCTGGAGTCGCGCTGCCGTTGCCATTCCCGCCATTCCGCCGCCGACGATTGCAATGTCGTACATAGGCCGCCCTTTCCCTGCTGACGAGGCGTTGCCGCTGCTGTGCGGGGTGCGGCTGCACGCCTCTTATGTCCAGTTAAGATCAAAGCGGGAGATGGCCGGGCCGTCAATGCAAACAATAGAACTTTCAGAAGTTTCGATAATATAAAAAGTTGTGAAAAAAATCTGGGCGAATCGACGGAACGATGGGGACAAGAACGGGGACGCAGCTAGAATAAAAACTAGCTGCGTCCCCGTTCTTGTCCTCCGGCGGTTGGATGATGCGAGGTTAGGTTTCGGCGGTTACCGGGTTTTCCAGCGAACCGATTTTTTCGATTTCTACGACGACCTTGTCGCCGGGCTTGAGGAAGATCGGCGGGGTGCGGCCCATGCCTACGCCGTGGGGGGTGCCGGTGAGGATGATCGTGCCTGGGCGGAGGGTCATCGTGCTGCTGAGGCTTTCGATGATCGTGGGCACGTCGAAGATCATGTCGGAGGTGGAGGCGTCCTGCATTGTTTCGCCGTTGAGGAGCGTCCTTAGTTGGAGAGCGTTGGGATTGGGGATTTCATCAGCCGTTATTATCGCCGGGCCGATGGGGCAGAAGCCGTCGAAGCTTTTGCCCCGGGCGAATTGGCCGCCGCCGAGGGATTTGTCGCGCTGCCAGTCGCGGCTGCTCACGTCGTTGGCGGCGGTGTAGCCGAGGACGTAATTCAACGCGTCGGCGCGGCTCACGTGTTTGGCGGTCTTGCCGATGACGACGGCGAGTTCTCCCTCGTAATCAATCATGTTGCTGAGGCGAGGAATAGGGATCGGGTCAAACGGATTGTTCAGCGTGTTGCTCGCCTTGATGAAAAGCATCGGGCGCGCGGGAATCTCCGATTTGCTCTCGGCGGCGTGGCGGCGGTAGTTGAGGCCGATGCAGAGGATATCCGTGGGAATCAGAGGGGCGAGGAGCTTTTCGACTTTTAGTCGCCGCTCGGTGACCTGGTGCGGGCCGAAGAGATCGCCTTGGATTTCCAGGGCGAAGCCGTTGTTGAGGTCCTGGCCGAGATGAGGAACGCCGTTGGTGAGGAAGCGGAGGATTCGCATGGAGGGAACGGTACGCCAAGGCGAGATGATTTGGCAAGCTCGGCGCTGCTACAGATTGCAATCAGATCATCGATTCGCAAGGGTCTGGTCCGCGTCCCTCGGCCGCGTCGAGAGCCATGTACGGCGGGCGCACCGCCGGCATTCCCGGCGGGACTTCCACCGGCTCCCATCCAAACATTGACCGAAGAGTGCGATAGGCGGGCGAGGCCGGGAGCGGATATTGATCGAAGATGTCTTTCCAGGTCGCGAGTTCTTCCATCGTCGCACGATCGGGAAGAATCTGAAAATCCATGGCCGAGCAAACCCGGTGGAGGTAGTCGGCCTTATCGCCGGGCGTTTCCAAACAGGCGGGCGGCGTGTCGATATCGGGATATAGGCTGGCGTCGAGTTCCATATTTGTAATTACATCATTCTATGTCGGCGGCTGTGAATTATCGTGCGAATCTCGCTCCGCTCCCTCAGGTTGCAGGAATTTCCCTCGGAACCATTCCCGAACGGCATGGGCGTTGGCGCGCTCGGCGGGATCGGTGATTCGGTCGAGCGGCCGTCGCAACTCCAGATTTTCGAGGTAAAAGCGGGTTTTGGCCTTGGCGTCGGCGACCTGCTGTCCAGGGTTTTTCAGATTCCACAACCGCCAGCAGTCTTCGGCGGAGATGAGTCGGGAATTCACCGCATTATGGATGTCGAGAAAATCCCTCGGAGCGCCGCGGCCGACCAGCGCGTTCATCTTCGAGGCGAGATTGTCGCGCAACGTCTCGATGAGGATCGGCGCCCACGGGCTGAGTTGTGGCGCGTCAAGGGCGATGTCCCGCACGGCGATTTGAAACGACATGCGTTTCCTGCCGGATTCCGCGATCTCGAATGAAATCGTGTCGCCGAATCGTCGCTTCCGATAAGCGGCGCCGCGCTCCGCAGCGACCTCCTGCATCACCTGGCGGATGGCCTCCGCGGTTTGTGGGCTGGCGCGCTGGCGCCACCAGGCGTCAATGTCGTGAGTCTGCCGGTAGTTGAGGTAATGCTGAAGTCCGAAATAGCCGCCCAAGATGATCTCGGACGATGCGGGATTCAGGCGCAGGCGATCCAGAATAATCTCCGCGAGCGGATCAATGTTCTCCGGCTTTTTCATCAGTGTCCAACTTGATTTGCCTGGATTGCATAGTCAATGACAATTCGAACCAAAGTTGAGCGCCGCCGAGGGAGCGGGCAAATGAGGGGCGCACCAATCACCATTCCCCCGGCCGCGAAGGATCAGTATAGGGTTTGGCCCAGAGCGCTATCTGCAACTGCATCGACTTGCACCAGGCCCGGTGCATTTTCTCGACGTCTTCACCCGAAGCTCCCTTGGCGGCGAGATAGGGTTTGATGGTTTCGTTCATTACCGCGAGAAACGCGATGATATCGCGCAGGGGAACGAAGGCCGTTGAGTCAACGCCATCGACCTGGTTCTTTTTCAGGCTGGTGTGACGCAGGGCGATTTCGTGCTGGTAGTTGAGCCAATCCTGATCATAAGGCCGCAGGCAGGTATCCAAAATCCATTGCTGAAAACGCAGGCCGCTGCAAGCGGTGTATTCGGGAATGGGTGCGCCATCGGGCGTGCGCGAGTGCCGGGCGAGATTAGGGATCGAGGCAATGATGCCGTTGCGCCATTGGTCCACGAGCTGTTTGGTCTGATCGCTCAGCACTTCGCCGGCAAGCTGGAGATACTGGTGGTCTTCCTGCGTGAAGCCGACGCTGATTTTCAAATCCACCAACTCACCGAGGGAGATCGGCGACATGGCGACCTGGGGGGAGGCGTAGGTATAGCCGGGAATTTGATCGGCGACCATTTTCATGGAAGGCGCTCCTTCAATGTTGGACTTGGACTAGTATACGGTAAAAAGGACCACGAGCATGACCGACCCCCGATCTTCCCTGACGCACAGGATCATGACGGCCAACCCGCACGCCTACAAGGCGCTGGTCGTGCACGGGACGACGCCGGCGCTGGCGATGAAATTGCTTGACGGGGTTACGTCCAGTCAGCTTTTTGACGCCCCGACATCCACAGCCCATGCCGACGGCGCGCTGGCGGGATTGTGGCTGTGGCATGACGGGCTGGCCGAATCGCACGCCATTTCGCAATCGATGCACGATGCGACGGGGAGTTTCTGGCACGCCATCATGCACCGGCGCGAGGGGGATTTTTCCAACAGCAAATACTGGTACGCCAAAGTGGGACGCCATGCGGCGATCGATATCCTGGCGGCGCAGGCGGGGGCGATTGTCGGCGATATGCCGGCGGATAAGTCGATTCTGCGGATTGTGGTGCGCGGGTTCGATCCCAATGCTTTGGTGGACCTTGTCGAGCAGGTGCATGATGAGCCGACGGATCCGCGATACGCGGCGGCGGTGAGACTTCAGCAACTGGAGTGGCGGGTGCTGTTTGATTTTTGCATGAGGGGATAGAGTAATGCTTCGTCTACCCCTTAACCGCCGCAATCGCATTTCTGAAAATCTGCAAACCATCCCCTTCGCTCTTGTCCTTTCGGGTTGACCAGGCTGGATGCTGGAGCGGGTCGATGTGCCGTTCGGGGTGGGGCATCAAACCAAAGACCAGGCCGGTGCGATCGCAGACGCCGGCGATGTCGTCGATGGAGCCGTTGGGGTTGTGGCCTTCGTAGACGAGGGGGACCTGCTGATTGTCCCAGAGTTCCTTGCGGACCTGTTCGTCGGCGGGGACGAATTTTCCCTCGCCGTGGGCGATGGGCAATTCGATCGGGCCGATGCCGGTCGTCCAGACGCATTTGCTGGGACGGGGAGACAGTTTGATCCACTTATCGACGAATCGGCCGCTGTCGTTGTTGGTTAACGTGCAGGTCTGCCCAGTCCGGCCGCCCAGCGCCCCGGGAAGAAGATTGGTCTTCACCAGCACCTGAAACCCGTTGCAGATTCCAATGACCGGCTTGCCCGCCTCGACAAATCGGCGCAGCGGCTCGGCAAGGTGATGCACGATCTGATTGGCGAGGATTTTCCCGGCGGCAATGTCGTCGCCATAACTGAACCCGCCGGGAAACACGAGAATCTTGAAGCCATCGAGCAGGGCCGGTGATTCCAAAAGCCGATTAACATGCAAAAACTCCGGCGCCGCGCCGGCTACCTGAAATGCGTAAGCGGCTTCACCGTCACAGTTGGTGCCGGCACAGCGCAGGATCAACGTCTTGGGTCGCATCGCTGAATTCTAACGGCCAAGCGCCCGGCAGGCGAGGTGATCGCGGGCCAGCGCAGGTGGCCGCTCCTTTTATTGTCACAACCTCGGCCCTCCCCGACGCCCTCAACATCCCTATAATGGTCCTTTGTGCCAAAATGCGCATACGCCACTGGGACATCACCTTCCTCTTCTCGCTCTGCTGTTCCCTGATTATCAACTCAGGAATGGTGGGGATCGTGGTGCTGCACACGCAGGCCCCCAAAGTCGTCGATTTGAAATGGCGATCGCACACTTCGCTCGCCCCGGCCACCGCCGCAATGGCCCAGGCAACACCGGCGGAAACTTTTGCGGCCCCGGAAGTTGCGCCTCCGCCCGATGAACAGCAGCCGCCCACTCCCCCACCCAAGGCCGATCAGCCGCCTCCCCCACCGCCGCCCGAGCACGAAGTCGAACTGCAAAGTCGCGACGCGTTCGGTGAGGACGCCGGCACCGGCGAGGCTCTGAACAGTTCCCCCGGCGATCAGCCCCTCCAGGCGTCCAAAGGCTCTCAGATCCAGGCTTACCTTGGCCGGACCTCCCTCCTCAAAGCCGGCGGCGGCGGTGGTTCCGGCGGCGCCGGCGGCGCGCCCCTCATTGGCGCGGTCAGCCCCACGGCATCGGCCGCTCCGCGCGTGAATGTCCCACCGCCGATTCTGAAAGTGCCGCCTTCACAAACGCCGCCCACGAAACAACTGGCGGAAAAGCAAAGCTCACCCGCACCGCAACCAAAGCCCCAGCCACAGGTTCAACCGCCACAGCAACCACAACCTCAGCCTAAGCAGCAACCGCAACCGAATCCGCAGCCGCAGCAACCCCAACCCTCAAAACCAAATCTCCCGCCGGGCAAGCTCACGCCGCCGACACCGCCCAGCCCGCCAACCAAGGCGCCACCAGAGGAAACCAAACCCAATCCTCCCGCGCCACAGGCGCCCACAAAACTTCAGCAGCCCACGCCCGAGCTTGCAAAGTCCGATCAAACCACGCCCCAGCCGCCCACCGAGGCAAAACAGCAAACCTCCCACGACAACGGCAAAGACGCCGTCACCGTCAAAGCGCCGCCAGCCGAAGACAACGGCAATCAGCCGGTGCGTCCCGCGACCGTAGCCGCTACTGTTCTACCGCCGCCCACATCGGTTCCCCCTCCTGCGTCGGCGCCGCCCGCAACATCGCCGCCCCCTCAACCTCCAGCGCCAACGCAAACTCCGACTACAACGCCCGCGCCCACACTTCTCGCCATGGTCACCCCGCCGCCGGAGACGATCTCGAACCCATCGTCCACTCCGCAGACTCCCCAGTCGCCGCAGCCCCCAACGCCAACGCTGCAAATCATCACGCCCTCCAACGGCAACAACGCCCCTCCCGGCGCTCCCGGCCCACCCGGCGCCCCCGGCCCGCCCGAGGCGTCGGACCAATCCGTCCCCGCCAGCGACAAGGAATCAGATCCCTTCTCCGACACCAACACCTTCCACTTCGTGAACGGCAAAGTTTCCGCGCGCAATGGCCGATGGGTGAAAACCGTCAAGCCGCACATCACCGAAGCCGGCTGGACTGACGCGATTAAACTCGCCGACCCCAGCGTGACTTTCCTCGCCACCGTCGATGAGCAAGGCAACGTCACCTCCGTCGTCCGCTACCGCTCCAGCGGCAGCGATAACATCGACCTCCCCTGCGAGGAAGCTCTCAACCAATGGAAAATCGAACCCGCCAAGGATAAAGACGGCAAACCAATCAAGGACATCGTGGCGGTAACTTTCGGAATGGAATAAGCTATGCAATACCGCATTCTCGGCCGCACCGGCGTAAAAGTTTCGCCCCTTTGCCTGGGCACGATGAATTTCGGCAGCCGCACCGACGCGGCCGAGGCCTTCCGCATTCTTGACGCCTATCTCGAAATGGGCGGCAACATCATCGACACGGCCAATGTCTACAACGACGGCCGCAGCGAGCAGATCATCGGCGACTGGATGCGCCAGCGCTCGACGAGAGATCGCATCGTCCTCTCCACCAAAGTCCACGGCCGACGCTCGCCGCTGATCAACGACGCGGGCAACCACCGCTGGCACATCGTGCGCGAAGTGGAGAATTCTCTCCGCCGCCTGCAAACCGAGCGGATCGACGTCTATCACATCCACCGCCCCGACCCGGATACGCCCATCGACCAAACCTTGCGGGCATTGGACGACCTGGTCCATCAAGGCAAGGTCCTTTACCTCGCCAGCAGCGTCTTCGCCGCGTGGCAACTTGCCGAAGCCCACTTCATCGCCCGCGGTTTGCGAACCGCGAGATTTGACATCGAGCAGCCGCAGTTAAACATCATCGACCGGCGCATCGAGGCCGAAGTCCTCCCCTTCTGCCGCAAATACGAGATCGCCACGCTCACCTGGGCGCCGCTTGCACGCGGCCGCCTCGCCGGCGTCTACACCCGCGGCGGCCGCAAAATCCCCGACGGCACCTGGTACAAAGCCCAGAACAAATCTGATTTTCCCCCCAGCCAGTGGCCCCTCATGGAAGGCGTCGACAAACTCGCCGACGCCCGCGGCATCACCAGCAGCCAGTTCTCCATCGCCTGGTGCCTCCAAATCCCCGGCGTCACCTGCCCCATCATCGGGCCACGCACGCTGGATCAATTGAAGGACAACATGGCCGCCGCGCAGCTCACGCTGTCGGCCGAGGAATTAAAAGCCGTGGACAACCTGAATCCGCCGGGCGAATTGTGCCGGGAGAGGAATTTGGGGGCGGTGCCGAGGTGATTGCGACGGATTGGTCGCGCCAGCAGCGTTATCGCGCCGACATCGTCCTTATTCGAGTAATTCACGCTGGACAAGGATCGCCTCCTGCCGGGGAGTCAGCAGCGGGGTCAGACCCTGCCGCGCTTGAGTGAGTTGATCGCGCACCTCGGCTCGCGCGGAACGAAATGCATCAAGCGCCGATCGAATTAATTCGGCCGAGGAGGATTTGTCGGCGATTACAGTCGCCAGCGACTGCTGGGCCGCACGCATCTTAGATACGCATTGCGGCACCAGCGGATTATTCCGATTCTTGATTCCGGCGGGCTGGGGAATGCCCGTCGTTCCTGAAACTGATGCCAGGATTTGTAGCACCTTGATTTTTGGCTCGATCGCGGTCCATTCATCGCCGGAAAATCCCAGTGATTCCTTCAGCGCGAGCATGCCTAACTCCTCTTGCTGAATAATCCTTTGCTCTTGCGCGGCGGCGTAGCCCGGGTCGCTCTTGCTCAATCCCGAAACAGGTCCGTTCGAGCCGATGTTTGACGTCGCCTTTTGAGCCTTTGAAGCGCCGGTGATCGAAATCGCGATGAGAACCACGGAAGCAAACCAACGGAAATGTATCGGCGCCATGAAATTCTCCTCGGTTAGGGTATTAATTCGTAGTCCACGTCATGAAAGACGTGACGGGCGGGAGAATCTAACAGGAATGTTCGCTCGGCTTCGCCGCGTCAACAGCACTCCTCTGGCGTGTCACTTCTTCCTCCTCTGGCCGCAACGGTGAATTCCCCGCGCAGGAGCGGCGGCAAATAAAGCAGAAAACCCCGATTTCCCAAGGGAAATATCCAATAGCAGCGACAGGACTCGAACCTGTGACCCGGGGCTTATGAATCCCCTGCTCTGCCAACTGAGCTACGCTGCCGTCTGGGTTGACGGATGAATCTTAATCCAGGTGGGATCGTTAAGTAAAGAATCCAACGCCACGGGAGTGACGCTCAATTGTGGCGAAAGGCGAAGAACCCTCTCCCTGAGTACATGGAGAGGGGGTAAAGGGCAGTGTCGCCACAAAGAGGAGTTACACCCCAACGTCACCAGCGCGCAGAAAAAAGGGCTGGAATTCGTTCCAGCCCTGACGTTCGTTACTTTTTGAAAAAATTAGACCAGGCGACGGCGGGCCTTGAGCAATGTGCCCAGGCCAAGAAGTCCCGCAAGAGCGCCGCCACCGAGAAGGGCCGGCGGAACCGGCACGATCTGGCCGGGGAGAATCAACGTACCCTGCGAGGCGTCGAAGCCGTTGAGGGCGCCGCTGTTGTCCACCGAGCCATACACGCCAATATGCGGAAGGGTCGTGATATCGCTGTCGATGGTCAGGACCGCACTGTACGTCGTATTGGTCAAAGCGGCAAATCCGGTCCCCGTATAGGCGAAATTCAAATTCAAAATGTTGGGAGCGTCGAACGGAACAGGAACCTCAGCAGCGGTGCTGGCGGCTTGTGAATCCACGCTGGACGCGTCATTCAACGTATTGGAGGTCAAATCGGTGGTCAGGAAAAACGGTTCAGTAACGTTGTTGCCGCCCGGGCTCGACACGAAACTTAAATCTACCGTGACGTTCGTGGGACCCGTATATCCCTGAAAATCGTAAATCACGAAGCCATCGTCTGCCGGGTCGGTTGATTGCGGGTCGTTGGTGCCCTGTAGATTCGTGTGGCTATCCAACTCGACGTCGTAAACAAACACCCCGGTTGACGGACTCGTCGAAGAATCATCATGCAGGGAAATCGTGTCGGCCAAGGCCGCACGACCAACCAGCATCGCCGCAACCGCTGCGGCCAGAATTGTTTTCTTTGAACTGTGCATCTTCATCTCCTTACCTTCAAAAGCGTACACCTCAACCCAGACATATCGAGCGGTAAACGAATCACTCGAGTTACAACACAAACCCCAAACGAACAAACCCCGGAACCCAACTAGGACACGGCAAATCTAACCCACAGAGACCGATAAGTCAAAACAAAAAGCCGATGTCCGCGAATCCTTACACACATTCCGTTAACCCTTACTCAGTCGCGCTTTGGGGCCCCCCAACAGCAACTTCACTACACTGATTTAGATTCGTGTCGCCCAAGGCTACGGAATGGCAAATTGCACCCCGAAGATACCCCCACTTTGGTCGTGCGTCAACGAAGAGTTGGCGCAGTATTTGCCCGTTCATGATACGGTAGTATTACTGTATTTGCGTCTTTTCTTTACGGCTAAACGCCATCACTAGGTCCGATACTAGCAATTCTGCGGTCTCGTTTGACGGCATTTGACTGTAATGGTATAGTGGTGTCACTGCTCTTACGGGCCGGATTCCGGGTCAGGGTTTTGGGCTTGAGGGTTAGAAATCCGGTTTGGGGTGCAATTCATCGGGGCCTTCGACAAGTTACGCTTTTTTTGTACTCACATCAGGGAGGATGGGCGCCACCTGTCGACCTCGCTGGAAGGGAGATTGTCTTGCGCACGAAAATCGTGATTTCCGACGATCAGCGTATCAATATAGAGGGTCTCAAGGCCTTGTTTACTTCGGCGCCGGAGATTGAGGTCGTTGGAGCGGCGGAGGATGGACACGGAGTTGTAGAGTTAACCCAGAGCCTCTCCCCAGACGTAGTGCTGATGGGTATGGACATTCCCGGCCTGAATGCAATGGATGCTACGCGGCGGATGCTGGAGCTGAAACCGTCGGTCCGGATCATCGGCCTTTCCAGCGACATCGATGGTCAGTTGGTTCGCGAGCTTCTTGCCGCCGGGGGCGCCGGGTTTATCACGAAATGCAACGGATTTACCGACTTTCTCGATGCCGTTCGGTCTGTCATGGCCAAGAGGATTTATCTAAGCCCCGACGTCGCCCAGGTGATGGTGGACCAGTATGTCCTCCGCCCCACGGCTGAACGAAACGGATCGGCCCTGGTGAATCTTACTCCGCGGGAGCGCGAGGTTCTTCAGTTGGTGTGCGAGGGCATGAGCACTAAGCAGGCCGCCACGACCCTCAAGATCAGCACGAAGACGGTGGATATGCATAGACAACATATAATGAACAAATTGCAACTTCACAGCGTCGCGGAACTGACTAAGTATGCAATTCGCGAGGGAATTACTGCCCTGCATTCTTAAGTCGCAAAAGGCAGCTCGAAAGCGGCCGAAATGGAGCACCCCATTGGATTGTAAGGCGAATAACCTGGAAGGCAGCCATAGAATCGTGCTGAATCTCGTCGGCTCTGGCTTGCAATCCGCAATATTTACATTGTCCGGGGCCTCCAACCGGGCGATGAATAGTACAGCCGATGCGCGAGTTCCACGGATTGGGGAACCAACCAATCCGACGGTACTCGGCCGGCGCCATGAAATGGTGGGCAAAACGGTTTTAGTAGAACGGGCTACTTGTTCTGTCTATAACGGAACAAGAGAATAAACGCCGCCGATCTCGGCGGGGATGAGATGATGCGCAATTCTGAACCCAACGTGCAGCCATGCGGATTGATGCCGCCGGGCGTATTGCGCGCCGTCGGCGGGGCGCGCTGGCATGTGCTGCATGTTCGCAGCCGCCAGGAGAAGGCGCTGCGCGATGATCTCATTGTTCGAGGGATTCGGCATTTCCTCCCCCTGGTGCGGCAGGCGCGGTTTTATGGACGCCGCAAGGCGCAAGTCGAGTTGCCCCTGTTTGCCGGATATGTGTTCCTGCTGGGTACGACTGAACAGGCTTACAGCGCAGACCGGACCGGCCGTGTGGCCAGGATTATTCCCGTCTTCAATCAAGACCAGATGGATTGGGAGCTGGGAAATTTGCAGCTCGCGCTTCAGAAATGCCCGGCCCTGGTTCCGTTTCCGTATCTAAAGGCGGGTCTGAAGGTGGAAGTGCGAGCCGGCCCGTTCCGTGGGATTCAGGGCGTGATTGAGAATCGGGCCAAGGAGCACCGGCTGATTCTCCAGATCACCACCCTGGGGAAGGCGGTCAGCCTGGAGATTGATGCCTCGCTGGTTGATCCAATCGGATGACCCATAAATGGCGTAATGCTTGTGGTGAGTGGAGAGGGAGATGACTCAAACCGATGCCTGGAAGGCCGTGACAATGACAATGGGGGTCAG
>JBEKYH010000069.1:0-14436 GCA_049511115.1 Tepidisphaeraceae bacterium
AGCTGCCGCGATCCTTATTGCATGGTGGGCTGCCCGGTCGGCTCGATCCGCCGCAAGAACGACTTGCAGATCATTATCGAAGATCACTGCGTGGGCTGCGGGCGATGCTCGCAACAGTGCCCCTACGGCAACATTTCCATGCACGAGTTTGAGATTCAATTCACCGACCTTTCCACGGGCCAGAAGGTCAGCAAAAAGCAGCCCAAGGCGACGGTCTGCGATCTGTGCGACGATCAATGCCTGGGCGAAAACGAGGACCCAAGCTGCGTCTATGCCTGCCCCCATGATGCGGCGCATCGCGTGGACGGGCAGTCGTTCTTCGATGACTTGCTGAAGGGGCAGGACAACAAGAACGGCGACAAGTCAAAGGCAGTCACGGCGGCGGGTCAGGGCGCGGCGGCTACAGCCAAAGGATGAATCGTGCGACTGAATCGAGATAGCCGGGGATGGATTATCGTTTGTCTGCTGCTCCTCGCGGCGGCGACTGTCTTTTACGTTCCCTACGCCATCGACGCGCGCAAGACGGGCGGGCCGTCAGGCGGCTCGTGGTATGGAATCATTTTCGGTTCGGCCGGTTCGGCGATGATGCTCTTCGCTCTCTTGTTAGGGTTGAAGAAGCGCGTGCGGACCATGCGCATCGGCCGCGCTTATCACTGGATGCAGGGGCATGTGTGGCTCGGGCTGCTGGCGTATCCGATTATTCTCTTCCACAGCGGCTTTCGCTGGGGCGGCCCCTTTACAGAAATCCTCATGTGGCTGTTCACGATTGTCGTGGTCAGCGGCATCCTCGGCATTGTTATTCAGCAGTACATGCCGCCGAAAATTTTGCACGAAGTGCAATTCGAGACCATTTACGAGCAGATTGACCACGTCGTAGACCAGCTTCAGCAGGAAGCCCAGTCCATTATTGATGGCATCAATTCCGCCGGCGGCGGGGAGGCGTTTGAGGTGGAGGTGATGCCCGCCGGCAAAACGAC
The DNA here is from genome assembly GCA_049511115.1 of Tepidisphaeraceae bacterium. GTDB lineage: Bacteria > Planctomycetota > Phycisphaerae > Tepidisphaerales > Tepidisphaeraceae > JBEKYH01. The sequence continues at coordinate 978 of JBEKYH010000069.1, forward strand.
GGCCACATTAGCCACCACGGGTCTAAAGGCCGCCCAGACAGTGACCGATTTCTACAACGCCCACGTGAAGCCTTATCTGGCGAGAAAAATTCCCGTGCAGACGCGGCTCGGCAGCGAGTTGGCGGCGCAGGTCGCTTTCGACCAGGTGCGCACGGCCATTCCGCGGGCCCTTCACGAGCCGCTGAACGACCTGGCTTCCATCGTCGAGGAGCGGCGGCAACTGGCCATGCAAAAGCGCATGCACCATGTCCTGCACGGCTGGCTGATTGCACATATACCCCTCAGCTACGCGCTGATGGTTCTGGCGGCGTGCCACGCGGTGGTTGCGCTGCGATACGTCCGGCCGCATTGGTAAGAACGATACATTTTTGGGAATGGGAAAGGGGCTTTCCTCTCCTTCCCTCGAACCGGGGATTGCGAACTCTACATCGAGGATCATCTCATGAGCGCCACACCTGCCGATCTTGAAAAAGCAATGGAATACAAAGCCGTCAACACCATCCGCGGCCTAGCGATGGACGCCGTCCAGGCCGCCAAGAGCGGACATCCCGGCACGCCCATGGCCATGGCGCCGGTGGCTTACCAGCTTTGGAATCACCATCTGCGCTTTGATCCCAATGATCCGATCTGGCCGAATCGCGACCGGTTCGTGCTGTCGATGGGGCATGCCTCGATGCTGCTTTATTCGATGCTGCACCTCACGCAGGTGAAGGCCGTCAACAGCAAGTACGAGTGCGTCGGTGAAGTGTCGGTGAAGCTCGACGACATCAAGAAATTCCGCCAGCTCGACAGCAAATGTCCGGGCCACCCGGAGTATCGCTGGACGAGCGGCATCGAGACAACCACCGGGCCACTGGGCCAGGGGTTTGCCACCAGCGTCGGCATGGCGATTGGCGGCAAGTGGCTGGCGGGCACCTACAACAAGCCGGGCCTGGAGATGTTTAACTATCGCATCTACGCCCTGGGCGGCGACGGGTGCATGATGGAAGGCGCGGCGTCGGAAGCGGCCAGTCTCGCGGGGCGACTGTGCCTGGATAATCTCTGCTGGATTTACGACAACAACAAGATCAGCATCGAAGGCAACACCGAATGGTCCTTCAATGAGGATGTCGCCACCCGTTTCATCGGTTACGGATGGAATGTCACGCGCGTTGGCGACGCCAACGATCTGGCCATGCTCAAGCGCGCCTTCGACAACGCCAAGGGCACGCCCGGCCGTCCGACGTTGATTATCGTGGATAGCCACATCGCCTACGGCGCTCCCACCCTGGAAGGCTCGCACAAGGCGCATGGCGCTCCGCTCGGCGACGCGGAGATCGAGGGGGCCAAGGCGTTTTATGGCTTCCCGCCCAAGGAGAAATTCTACGTTCCCGACGGCGTTTACGACGTTTTCAAGAACGGCATGGCCAAGCGCGGCGCGGACCTGCGCGACGCCTGGATGAAGCAGTACGACGAATACAAAGCCAAGTACCCTGATCTGGCGGATCAACTGCTTAAGATTCAGCGGCGCGAGTTGCCGGCCGGGTGGGAAAAGGCACTGCCGGTCTATCCGCCCGACGCCAAGGGCAAAGCCGGCCGCCAGTGCTCGAGCGAAGTGCTGAATGCCTTGGCCAAGCCGATTCCGTGGCTCATTGGCGGGTCAGCCGATTTGGCGCCGTCCACGCTCACTCGCCTTGGCCCGCCCAGCGAGAAGGACGGCAATACGTTCGGCGATTTCGGCCCTGACGGGCACAGTGTCAACGAGCACGGCCCCAAGGCGCTTTCCTGGTCCGGCCGTAACCTCCACTTCGGCGTGCGCGAGTTGGCGATGGGCGCCTGCCTCAACGGCATGGCCCTCACGAAAGTGCGCGCCTACGGCAGCGGCTTCTTCGTCTTCTCCGATTTTTCGCGCCCGACGATTCGCCTGGCGGCCCTGATGGAGATTCCCGTCATCTACATTTTCACGCACGATTCCATCGGCGTGGGCGAAGACGGCCCGACGCACCAGCCCATCGAGCATCTCGCCAGCCTGCGGGCCATCCCCGGATTGGTTACTTTGCGGCCCGGCGACGCCAACGAAGTCTCCGAGGCGTGGCGGGTCATCATGGCAATTCAGCATCATCCGGTGGTGTTGGTCCTTTCGCGCCAGGAGATGCCGACGCTGGACCGGACCAAGTACGCCGCCGCTTCGGGCGTGGCTAAAGGCGCGTATGTCGTCGGATGCGCCTCGCCAGACGGAAAGCCCGATGTCATCCTCATGGGCACCGGCACGGAATTGGGCCTGTGCGTATCGGCACATGAAAAATTAGTCGCCGAAGGCATCAAGTCGCGCGTCGTGTCGATGCCAAGCTGGGAACTGTTCGAACACCAGGACCAGGCGTATCACGACAGCGTTCTGCCGCCCGGCACAACCGCCCGCGTCAGCGTCGAAGCCGCCGGCACGTTCGGCTGGCACAAGTACGTCGGCATGCACGGCGCCACCATTGGCATGAAAACCTTCGGCGCGTCGGCGCCGCTGGCTGAACTGAGCAAGAAGTTCGGATTCAGCACCGAAGCGGTGGTTGCCGCGGCGAAGGCGCAGATTGCGCAGGCGAAAGGCGCGAAATAACCCCATTCCGCAACGGCGGAGGTGTCACAACTCCGCCGTTTTCGGTGATAGAATCAGATAGATGGCCACGGTAATGGAAGCCGACATCTTCGGCCGCGTCATTGATCCGTCCAATCCCTCATTTACGCCGGATGTGGCCAGGGGCATCTTGCAGCTTGGCTATGCGGATTTGGATCGCGCCCGTCTTGCTGAATTGGCGACCAAATCCAACGACGGCACCTTGACGGTGGACGAGCGACGCGAAATGGAAGGATACGTATTTGTGAGTGACGTACTGGCTTTGCTTAAATCCAAAGCAAGGCTTTCGCTGAAAAGGCACTCACCCGCCGCTTGACGCCTCGGAATATCCCTGCCCCGCCGCGAGTTTTCATTGCATGGAGACCATCGGAATGTCCACGTCCGTAACTCGCGCAGCCACAGCATTGGTCTGCGCCGCACTCGTCTTTTTGGCTTCCTGCTCGTCGTCCGGCGACATGGCCTTCGGCCAGGACAACGTCAAAGCCCCCGAATTCACCCCCGGGCTTGATTGGCTCAACGTCGATCGCCCGCTCACATTGCAATCCCTCCGCGGCAAAGTCGTCGTTCTCGATTTCTGGACCTTCTGCTGCATCAACTGCATGCACATCATTCCCGACCTACACCGCCTCGAAGCCAAATACGGCGACTCGCTCGTTGTCATCGGCGTTCACTCGGCCAAGTTCGCGACCGAAAAGGGAACCGACAATATTCGCAACGCCATCCTTCGCTACGGCATAACTCATCCGGTCGTGAACGATCACGATTTTCAGATTTGGAATTCCTACGGCGTCAACGCCTGGCCGACGCTGGTGCTGATCGACCCGGACGGCAACGTCGTCGGCTCGCACGGAGGCGAAGGGCCCTACGACGCGTTCGATCAGCCGATCTCCGATCTGATTCGCCAGTTTGACGCCAAGGGGAAGATGAATCGCACGCCGCTTGCGCTGCACCTGGAAAGGGACAAAGCGCCGCCCAGCCCGCTGCAATTTCCCGGCAAGCTCGTCGCCGCCGGCGGCAAACTCTATGTCTCGGATTCCAGTCACAACCGGATTGTCATCCTGAATGAGAGCGACGGATCGGTTGTTGATGTCATCGGCAGCGGCTCGGCGGGCTTCAAGGACGGCGCGTTTGCCGATGCACAATTCCAGCGACCCCAGGGACTGGCGCTCAACGGGCAAACCCTGTACGTTGCCGATACCGAGAATCATTCCATCCGCGCGATCGACCTGGCCAATCGCCGCGTGACCACGCTTGCCGGCACCGGCCATCAGGCGACGCAATTCAATATTCCCGGCCAGGGCACGCAAGTCAGCCTGAATTCTCCGTGGGACTTGGTCTTCCACGACGGCACGCTTTATATCGCCATGGCCGGCATGCACCAGATTTGGAGCCTCGACACGCGCACGCAACTGGCCGCGCCTTACGCGGGAAGCTCCGTCGAAAACATCGCCGACGGCCCGCTCCCGCAGGCGGCGCTCGCCCAACCCAGCGGACTAACCACTGATGGCACGCATCTTTATTCGGCCGACAGTGAGACGAGTTCCGTCCGGTCCATCGACCTGGATTCCAGCGGTTCAGTAACCACCATCGTCGGTCACGGCCTCTTCGACTTCGGCGACGCCGACGGCGCGCGGAAGGATGTTCTGTTGCAGCATCCGCTCGGCGTGCTCTTTCACGACGGCCTGCTCTATGTGGCCGACACGTATAACAACAAGATCAAAACGATTGATCCGGCTACGGGAACCGCCCACACGCTCATCGGCACGGGCCAGGCGGGTTTCGCCGACGGCCCGGCCCGAGCGGCGACCCTCAACGAACCCGGTGGACTCGCTTTCGACGGCGGGAAAGTTTTCATCGCCGACACCAACAACCATCTCATTCGTGTTTACGATCCCGCGACGAAGCTGGTAAGTACCCTCAAAATCGCCGGTGCGGAAAAGCTTTTGGAGCCGGTCCAGCCGATGCCGTTTTCGGGTACGGCAGTGGCGCTTCCATCCCAGCGCGTCGCGCCCGGAACAGGCCAGATCACGGTGAATGTGAGCGTCCCCAAGGGCTTTGCCCTCAACGCCGCCGCGCCGTTTTACATCGGGGCGGGAGTTGATGATGGAAAGATCGTTCAATTGTCCGGCGACTGGGCCGGCAAGAACGTCGTGAATCCAACCTTTCCCCTGAACATCCCCGCGAATTTCAACGAGGGCGGCGCGCACGCGACGATTGATCTGGTCGTTTACTATTGTGAGTCGGAGCGGGAGAGCGTGTGCCTTGTGAAACGCCTGCGTTTTATCGTGCCCATTGAAGTCACGCCGCTGACGGCGGTGAGCGCGGTCAATGTCGATGTGAATCTAACTGCTCCAGGCCGCTAATCCGCGCAGCACAATCTGGCAGAGTATGTTCGCGTAGACGGCAGCGGCGAGGTCGTCGAAAAGAATTCCCCATCCCCCGGGAAGTTTCTCCAGTTGCCGCGCCGGCGGCGGCTTGGTCACGTCAAACAATCGAAACGCCGCGAACGCCACGGCAAGCGTGAGCAGCAAACCGCCGCCGGTCCGCGGCGGCAAAAACAAAAGCGTAAGGCAAATCCCCGCCGCTTCATCGAGAACAAACGGGCCGGGATCTTTGCGGCCAAAATCCTCGACCGCATAATTTCCTATCACCACCGCGAGAACAGAAAAAACCACAAGACCGCCGGCGAGGATTGTTTCCCATAGCGAGGAATCAGGCCCGGCCGCGCGCAAAACCGGATACAAAATAATCACCGTCGCCAGGCTCCCCCACGTCCCCGGCGCTCCCGGCAGCATTCCCGCTCCGAACATCGTGGCGATCCAACGGCGCAATCGCTTTCTCCTATCGCTTTTGCTGGTAGAGCGCCATCGCGCGTTGGATATACAGCAGCCCGCTGATGACGGTGATGGCAATGGTGATCCAGATGCAAATCCCACGAAACGCGCCCGCCCAGCCGTCGAATGCATTGGCCACGAGCCACGGCAGATAATTGACGTAAACCAGAATCACCAGGATCGTCACCGACTGGCACACCATCTTGAGTTTGCCGCTGAACGCCGCCCCGAAATTCTGCCCCTCCCCCTCGCTGCTCCCGCGCAGGCTCGTCACCAGCAATTCCCGCGCGAGAATCACCACCACCATCCACGGCGCCACGCCGGTGATGGTTTTCACATTCTGCGGCACATCGAACGGATTATGCGAGGGGATCGTGAAATTTTTTCCCGCGAAGAAAATGAAACTCCCCAGCACCAGAACCTTATCCACGAATGGATCGACCACCCTTCCAAACGCCCCCTCCACTTTCCATCGCCGCGCCAGATAGCCGTCGAGAAAATCGGTGAACAGCGCCACCAGGTAAACGAGGAAGGCAATGTTCAGCCACTTGGGATCGCCGTGCTTGCCGGAAACGTCGTACTGGAAATAGGACAACATGCCGAAAAACACCGCCGCCAGAACCAGGCGCAGCGCGGTCAAGGCGTTAGGCACGTGGCGAAACATGTCGTGTTGAATTGTAAGGCTAATTCGACGTGCGGACCATCAGGCGTCTCGAAGGGGCCGCCGGGATTTGCGCGATCAGGTCATATCGCTGGAAATCAGTGACTTTCGCTTTGACAAGCTGCCCCGCGTGAAGCTCGCGGCCGCGGAGGTAAGTGACCGAATCAATATCCGGCGCCTGCGCCGTGGTGCGGCCGACCCACGCTTCCTTGCCGCCGGTCTCCGCGGGCCGATCCACCAAAACTTCAACGGTTTTGCCCACCATCGACCCGGCCTTGGCAAACGCGACTTCCTGCTGGGCCAGCATAAGCTCTTCGAGCCGCGCCTGTTTTACCGTCTCACTCACCTGCCCCTCCAGACGGCCCATCGCCGTGCCCGGCTCGGGGCTGAAGGGGAAGACGCCCATCATGTCGAAGCCGAAATCTTTGACGAACCGAAGCAGCTCTTCGTGCTGAGCATCGGTTTCCTGGGGGCTGCCCGCGATGAACGTGGTGCGGAGCGTTATTCCCGGCACCCATTTGCGCAGCTTATCCAGCAGCGTTTCAATCTGCGCCCGCGTGACACGCCGCCGCATGCGCGTGAGAATTTCATCGTTGATGTGCTGCAACGGCATGTCGATGTATTTCACGACCCGATCGCAATCGCCAATCGCACGGATCATGTCGTCGGTGAAACAGGACGGATATGCGTACATCAGCCGCAGCCAATGCACGTCGGGCAGTTGCTTATCGAGCGTCCGTAGCAATCCGGCTAAGCCGTCGGCTTGTCCAATGTCCGAGCCGTAGCTGGTGGTGTCCTGCCCGATGAGATTCAGCTCCACCGCCCCATCGGCCGCCAGTTCGCGCGCCTCGGCCAGGATTTGCTCGACCGGCTTGCTGCGCATCGGGCCGCGGATGGAGGGAATGGTGCAGAACGCGCATCCCTGATTACATCCCTCGCTGATTCGCAGATAGGCGAAGTGCCGCGGCGTCAACCGGAAGCGCGCCCGGTCATCCTCGAAAAACCGCGTGGGCCGCGCGCCGGCGGGTTGGTCGGGCGAATTGCTCAGTTCGTGATACTTCCCCAGATAATGCCCATCCTCCCGCGCCGGGTTATCCAACCCGCGCACCGCCTGCACGATTTGTTCGCGGTCAAACACACCAACGAGCCGGTCAATCCCCGGCGCTTCAGCCAGCAGCTTGGCCTTATGCCGCTGCACGAGGCATCCCGCGACCACCACGCGCTTGCACTGCCCCTCGCTCTTCAGGCGGATCGCGTCGTGAATTTCCTTCATCGATTCGGTTTTTGACGCCTCAAGAAAGCCGCAGGTATTGATGACAATCGCATCCGCCTGCCGCGCATCCCCGGTGAGAACCAATCCATCCTCGGCCAACAAACCGAGCATCCGCTCGCTGTCCACGAGATTCTTCGGACATCCGAGGCTGACAAAGGCAATCGTTTCTATTTCTTGCCGCGACTGGCCCATTCTAACTCCTACTAAAGCGAGAGAGGAGTATACGCGATCAAACCCCTCAACGGCGACTATCTTTGTCGGCGTTACCTAACCTCGGCGCATTCAACAGCCAATTGCGTTCATAAATCCATTAATAATAGGCACTTGCAATCGGTGAGTTGAAAGAGCGGTAGTGGGTTGTTACAATGCAACAATCATGCCAACCCGAGTGAATACGACGCGTACCGCGCCGCGGCGGCGGGCGGAAGTGAGTCGAAAGCCTGGTTTTAATAGCGGTCGTCTGGCCAAAGGCCCGGTGACCCGATCTCCTATTGCGCGCTCTCCGGTGGTTAAAGCGCCGGCACTGGAACGGACTGTAAAGCCGGCTACCAGCGGCGTCAACAGCTTCGCTCGGGCGCTGCGGTTCCTTAACACGCTCAGCGACTACGAGCGCCTGCGCATTGTCCGCTATAACAACGATACATTCAACCTCGATCGCATGCGGTTGCTGCTGCGCAAGCTCGGCAATCCGCAGGATCGATATCGCTCTGTCCACGTCGCCGGCACCAAGGGCAAGGGAAGCACCTGCGCCATGGTCGCGGGAATGCTCCAGGCCTGCGGCTATAAAGTCGGCCTTTACACCAGCCCGCACCTGGTCGATATCCGCGAGCGCATCCAGATCAACGGCGAGATGATCTCGCAGGCCGACTTCGCCCGCATGGCGCGCCTCGTCGAGCCGATCGTGGCCCACAGCAAGCCGGTGCCGTCATACTTCGACGCGCTCACGGCCATGGCGTTCAAATATTTCGCCGAGCGCAAGATCGACATCGCCGTCGTCGAGACCGGCCTGGGCGGGCGCCTCGACAGCACCAACGTCATTTCTCCGGAAGTGACGGCCATCACCAGCATCAGCAAAGACCACATGGCCCAGCTTGGCCCAACCCTGCGCCATATCGCCACGGAAAAAGCGGGCATTTTCAAGCCGGGCGTGCCGGCCGTCAGCGTCATTCAGAACCCAGAAGCCGAAGCGGTGCTTAAGACCATCGCTGAAAAAGTCGGCGCTCCGCTTGATATCTGCGGCAGCACCATCGAATTCAGCTATCGCTTTGAATCCAGCCGCATGTTGGGCCCGCACAATCGGGTCTGTTTGAACACGCCCAACAGTAAATTTGAGCACCTGGCCGTTCCCATGATCGGCGAGCACCAGGCCATCAACTGCGGCCTGGCCCTGTGCATCATCGACAAGCTCAAAGGCCGGGGCATCGCCATCAACGACGCCCGCGCGATGGAGGGCCTGGCCAAGGTTTCCGTCCCCGGCCGGATGGAGATGCTCAGCCAGACCCCGCGCGTCATTGCCGACGGCGCCCATAACGCCGCGAGCCTTGATGCGCTGATGCGGGCCATCGGCCAGCACATTCCCTATGATAGCATGGTGCTGATCTTCGGGTGTTGCGCCGACAAAGACGTGGCTGGGATGCTCGATCGCATCACCAGCGGCGCCGACAAGGTGATCTTCACCTACGTGGACAACGTCCGCAGTGCTGATCCGCACGAACTGGCGGCAAGATATGTCGAGTTGTACGGCAAGATGGCCCAGGTGGCCGATACGCTGGACGACGCCCTGGCCATCGCCAACCGCGCCGTGACCAAGGAAGACCTGATCTGCATCACCGGCAGCTTCTACCTGGTCGGCGAAGCCAAACGGAACTTCGCGGCCAAGGCCGCCTTGGCCAAAGCGCAAGCCTGACGCGGATGCAGGTGTAGATACAGGTGTAGGTGTTGGGTGGGCATCGCCCACCACTTCATGCCAGAGCGGCGAGTGTAAGCGTAGGGTCCGCACCGCGGACCGCCCGTATTTCCCCTCTCCCTGTACTCAGGGGGAGGGTAGGGTGGGGGTTCTTCGGCGAACCAAGCGGCGTTCCCAGAAAACGCCCTATACCCTCGGGCTGATCCAGGCAAAGCCCCATGTCCTCACCCGCGCAAATCGCCGTCGATCCCCAACTCCAAGTTGCCTGCGAGGCCTTTCGCCATGATTGCGAATTGGTCCGCGCCGAAATCGCCAAATCCATTGTCGGCCACCACGACATCATCGACGGCCTGCTCACCTGCCTCTTCGCCGGCGGCCACGCACTCCTCGAAGGCGTCCCCGGACTGGGCAAAACCGCTCTGGTGCGCGCATTGGCTGGCGCTCTCGATCTGAAATTCAGCCGCATCCAGTTCACCCCCGACCTGATGCCCGCCGACATCCTGGGCACCAATGTGCTTTCCGAAACCGAACATGGCCGACGGAGTTTCAACTTCGTCGCCGGCCCGGTATTCGGGCAGATCGTCCTGGCCGACGAGATCAATCGCGCCTCGCCGAAAACGCAAAGCGCCCTTCTCGAAGCCATGCAGGAGCGGCAGGTCACCGCGGGCGGCCAGACGCGAAAACTCCCCGAACCGTTTCTGGTCCTGGCCACGCAGAATCCGCTGGAACAGGAGGGAACCTATCCGCTCCCCGAGGCACAGCTCGACCGCTTCTTCTTCAAGCTCCTCGTGCGCTACAGCCGGCGCGAAGAACTGATGGAAATCCTCGATCGCACCACCGCCCAGGCGAACGAGCCGATCGCGCCCAAGCTGGACGCGCCGCGCATCATCGCGCATCAGGCCCTGGTGCGTCAGGTCATCATCGCGCCGACCGTGCAGGATTACGCGGTCCGCTGCGCCATGGCCACCCATCCGCGCGGGTCCCATGCCGTGCCGATGGTGAACCAATACGTGAGGGTGGGGGTAAGCCCGCGCGCCGCGCAGGCGATGGTGCTGGGCGCCAAAGTGCGCGCCCTGCTCGAAGGCCGTTTTCACGTGGCCGCCGAAGACATCCAGCGCGTGGCCCCCGCCGCCATGCGCCACCGGCTGATTCTGAATTTCGAAGCCGAAGCCGAGGGGATCGACGCCGACGCGATCGTGAATCAGGTGATCACCCAGACGCCGCGCTCGCTCGCCTGAGGGAAAAAGACTTTTCACCGCGAAGACGCGAAGAACGCGAAGAAAGAAAATACAAGACTCACCACAGAGGACACGGAGGACGCAGAGGAAAAGCAAAATCAAAGCTTAGATTTGATTTATTCTTCCTCCGTGTCCTCTGCGTCCTCAAGGTCGCTACTGCGACCGGGCGGTAAAAAATTTGCTTTATATTTTCTTCGCTTTCTTCGCGTCTTCGCGGTGGAAAGTCTTTTTCCAAAGTGCTCACCCCGCCGGCTCAATTCGCCGCCGCGGCGCGGGTGTCTTTGGGGGTTGGATTGCCGTTGGCCGGCGCGTCCGCCGTGACGGGCTTGCTCTCGGCGGCTACCTGCACTTGGGCGCCCTCGGTCAGGCGCTCGCTGGGGTTGACCACGACCTGGTCGTCGCGCGTCAGTCCCTTGGTGATTTCCAATTCCGTCCCCAGGTCGCGGCCGACGGTCACCTGTTGCAGGTGAATCTTGTTATCTCGCACCAGCGCCATCTGCACGCCGCTGGCATTGAATATCAGGGCGCTGGTGTTCACAACCAGGCTCGGTAAGTCTTCCGTGATCGGCAGGCGGGCCTGCCCGTACATGCCGGGATAGAGTTCGCCGGTGGAGTTGGAGAAATCCAGTTCATAGGGAAGCGTTCGGGTGGTTAAATCCAAAGCGCCGGCCATGCGCGCCACGACCCCGGTGAATTCACGCCCGGGATAATTCTGCACGGTCAGGTAAGCGGGCTGGCCCGCGCGAATCTGCGTGGAATAATTCTGCGGAACGTTCACGAAAACGCGCAGGGTCGCCGTGTCGGCAATATCGAACATTTCGCTGCCGGCCGCAGTGTTGCTGGGGCTGATGAGTGCTCCAACATCATAATTGCGGGCGGTGATGGTGCCGGTGAATGGAGCGATCACCTGCTCATATTGCTGTGAAACCTGCAATTGGCGCACTTGCGCTTCGTCCTGGGCGACCGTGGCCTTGGCGACATCCAGGGCGCCGACGGCGTCCGCATAAGCGGCTCGCTTGGTGTCTATATCCTCCTGGGTCACGCTCCCGGGACTATCCTTTTGCGCTTTCAGGTACCGGTTATAGTCCGTCTGCGCCACGTCCACGTCGGCTTCTGATTTGATGACGGTCGCCTTGGCCTGCTCCAGCGTCGCCTGGGTCGCGGCAACCTGCGCGTCCAAATCCGGGGCGTCGATTACAGCCAGAAGATCGCCCTTATTGACGTGCGCGCCGATATCGTAATTCCATTGCTTGAGGAACCCGTTGGCCCGCGCGTAGACGGCGGTCTGTTGATTTGCTTTCACATCGCAGGGAAGCCAGACATCCTGAGAGGTTTTCTCCGGCCGCGGATTGGCGACTTGAACGATGGGCGGGCCGGGCTTGGCGGCGTCGGCGTCGGCGTCGGCTTGCGCCGCGGCGCGCTCATGCGGTATCCAGCCCAGCACGAAGAACGCGGCCATCAGTCCAAGCAGGACCACGACCATGACCGTCACCGCAAGGGGGCTTGGCTTGACCAGATCGGCCGGTATTGATCCCTCCTGAAGCGCATGCGGATGGCGCCCCTTCGACACGCGGCGCGCACGATCAAATTCATCGCACGGCTCGTGCGCGCCATTGCCGGGCTTCGCCTGCGGGCGGCGCTGCTCTGTCTGATCGTCGCCTTCGACGGGGGATGTTGTCTCTTCAGTGGCATTCATTCCTGCAACTCCGGATCAACCTGCGTGTGCGGCGGCTTGCCGCGCAACAGGCTGTAAACCACGGGAACAAAGAACAACGTGGAAAATGTCGCCATTGATAATCCGCCGATGACCGCGCGCCCCAACGGAGCGTTCTGTTCGCCGCCGTCGCCCATTCCCAGGGACATGGGCAACATGCCGATGATCATTGCCATGGCCGTCATGATGACCGGCCGCAGTCGGGTGAGGCCGGCGGCCAGCGCCGCCTTCCGCGCGTCCATGCCGACTTCACGTTGATCGTTGGCGAAGGTGATCATCAGGATCGAATTGGCCGTCGCCACGCCGATGCTCATGATCGCTCCCATGAGGGCCGGCACGCTGATCGTCGTGTCAGTGATCCACAGCATCCATAGTATTCCCGCCAGCGCCCCAGGGAGGGCCATCAGGATAATCAGAGGATCAATCCAGGATTGGAAATTGATCACCATGAGCAGATACACCAGCGCCACGGCGAATATCAGGCCGAACCCCAGGCCGTAAAACGAATCATGCATGCTCTGGACCTGCCCGGCCACGGTGAGCTGCGTTCCGCGCGGGATCTTCTTCTGGTACTGATCCACGACTTTTTGGATCTCCGCCGCCGTCGAACCCAGGTCTTTGCCGTCCACGCTCATGAGTACGTCAAATGTCTGATTGATGTTGTAGTGCGTGATGTTCGTGGGAGTTTCAATGCGCTGGATAGAAGCCAGGTTCGACAGCAATTGCGTATTCTGCGGCGTGGCGGGAGAGTTTTCCGGCGGCACCGGCGTGTTTTCCAGCGCCGCGATCGAACCCATCTTGTATTCCGGGGTCTGCACGTAAATGCTGTAATTCACGCCGTTCTGCTGGTTCACGTAAAAGTTAGGGGCCGTCTGATTGCTCGATGCCAACGAGACCAGCAGGTCGGTGGCCACGTCCTTTTGCTCCAGGCCGACTTCGTTGGCCAGCACGCGATCCACATTGACCAGAATGCCCGGCGTGCGCTGTACCTGCTGGAGCCGCACGTCAACCACTCCCGGCAAGCCCGACACTTCGTCACGCAATGCATTGGCCAAAGCGTAATTCTGATCGACCCCCGTGATCGGCCCGCTGAATTGCACGTCGATCGACGCCTGCAATCCAAAATTCAAAACCTGCGTCACGATATCCGATGGTGCGAAGAAGAACGTCAGGTTGGGGAATTTCCTGGGCAATTCCTTTCGCAACTCGCGCTGGTATCCGTCGGTGG
>JBEKYH010000070.1:0-14348 GCA_049511115.1 Tepidisphaeraceae bacterium
ATCGACTCCCCCCACCCCCGCCATCCGCGAACCCTTAAACCCCTTAATCCCTTAATCCCTTAAGCCCTTCTCCCGTCGCAGCCCCCCCAAATCACCCCCTCACCCCCTCACCCCGTCACCTTGTCACTCTGATGCCATCCCTCCTCATCTCCTCCTCGCTCGCCGCCACCGCCACCGTCCCCGCCGGATGCGCATAATCCCCCGGATCCTCATACCCGCTGACCTTCTCACGCACTTTAACAATCGTAAACATCCCCCCCATATCAATCGGCCCAAACTGCCCCCGGCCGCCCAGCATCGGAATGCTGTCTTTCGGCGCCGGCATCGACATCCCATTCATTTCGTCCATCCCGTTCGTCCCCATCGTCATATAGTCCGGCAGGATCGGCTGCACCGCTTTGTCGATCGTCGCCCCCCTCACGCCAATCAGGTTCGGCACATTGTGCCCCATCTGGTTCATGGCGTGGTGGGTCATGTGGCAATGCATGGGCCAATCGCCGGGATTGTCCGCCACGAATTCCACGGCGCGGGTTGTTCCCACCGGCACGAAAATCGTATTCAGCGCATGCCGCGCCGACTCTGGAACGGCCGACCCGTCGATTTCCGTGAGCGTCGGCAGCAGCCCATGCAGATGAATCGGATGATGATCCATCGCGCTCAGGTTGCCAAAGCGAATACGCACGCGCTCGCCCAGTTTCGCAACCAGCGGCTCGGTCGCCGGATACACCTTGCTGTTCATGGTGAAAATGTTGAAGTCCGTCATTTCGGTCGTAACCGGCCGGCTCGCACCCGGATCAATGCGCCATTCGCTCAGCAGAATGACATAGTCTCGATCGACCGCCACCGTCGGCTGCCTGGGCTGCACGATGAACATCCCCATCATGCCCATCGCCTGCTGAGTCATCTCGTCGAGATGCGGGTGGTACATGAACGTGCCGGCGTCGGCGACGGTAAATTCGTACCGGAACGTCTGGCCTGGCCCAATGCCCGCCTGCGTGAGCCCGTTAACGCCGTCCATTCCGTTAACAATGCGGAGACCATGCCAATGAACGGTAGTCGCCTCGGGAAGGCGATTAGTAACGTAAATGCGCAGGTGATCACCCTGGACGACTTCAATGGTCGGCCCAATCGTGCGCCCATTGTAACCCCAGCAGTGCGCCTTGAGCCCGGTGGCAAACTCATGCTCAACTTCCTCGGCAACCAGGTGCATGACTTTGACCCCGTCGATCAAATTGAAGGGCAGAGTCACCCCGTTAAGCGTGTGGACCGGCACATAGTTGCCGCCGGACGGCGAGCTCACCTCCGTTGCCGGCTGCTGCCCGAAAGCTTTGCTCCGCAGCCCCGGAATCTGTCCCAGAACAGCGGCTCCGCCAACCGCGGCCGCCGCCCCGATAATTTCACGTCGCGTCATCATGGCCTATCTCCGACAGACGGCGACGTCGTCGCAGTGGACAATCGTCCGCCAATAGCCCGCTCCAGCTCGACGCGCGCCGTCCAGTAGTCGCGCACGCTCTCAACGTATTGCCGCTGGGCTTCGACCTGCTCTTCGTGCGCCTCTAAAAGCTGAAACACCCCCGTCAACATGCCATTGTATTGCAACTGCATCTGCCGATTCACTTCCTCCTGTGCGGGGATGATTTCACCGCGATAGATCGACGCCTTGGCGCGGGCGTGAATCAACCGCTCAACAGCCGCGCGCACTTGCGACCGCACATCCACCTCCAACCCCGCCAGGCGCTCCTCACTGCGGCGCAGTTTCGCCTTCGCTCCGGCGACCGCCGCCTGCCCCTGATCAAAGATAGGCGCGGGCACGGAAATCGACGGCCCAATGCGCCATTGACCATCAGTTTCTCGCTCGCCTTCAGCCCCCAAATCCAGGTCCTGCACCAATCGGAAATCTTCCGTCATCCCCAGCGATTTGGCTTCGATCTGCACTTCCTTTTGCGCAACCACCACGTCCAGCCGCTGGCGCGCCGCGAGCGACTCCAACCCATCGAGCGCCGGGTCCTGATCGGGAACGTCCCCCAGCGTTGGCGTTACTGACCATTCCGTGCTTCCATCGAGACCCATGAGGTCAGTCAGCTTTTCGCGCGCCTCATCCACTTCTGCCTGTGCGTCGCCTAATTCGATCCGCATTCTCGCCTCGCGGGCGCGCTCCATCACATAGTCGAGGTCGGTCATATTGCCGGCATCATGCATCCCGCGCGCCGTGTCGAGGCCGGCCGCGGCCGCCTGGGCGATCTGCCGGTGCAGATCGGCGATAGTCACCGCCGCCTGGTAGGCATAAAAGGCCGCGCTCGTATCGGCCGCGAGAGTAAGCGCCTGATCGGTCACCTCCGCCTTGGCTTGCTCGAACTGATCCTCCGCCAACGCCTTCCGAGCGGGCAGGAGCGCGACATCCAGAAAATCCTCCACCACGGCAATATCCAGGTACGTCCGCGCCGGCGACCGCTCCGGAACGCGCACCTGCAGGCTGAAAACCGGATTCTTGAGCAACCCCGCCTGCACGAGGTCCGCCTGGGCAACGCCCAGGTCTTCAAAACTGCCTTGCAGATGGCGATTGTTGAGCAGCGCGATCTGAACGGCCTGATCGCAAGTCAGCGGTTGGGCAAGCAGGCCGCGAACCATCGCCGCGACCTCTGCATCGTCCGCGGTCCGTCCGTTCCATTGGATCAATCGGCCCGTCCGATCCCCGACGGCTCTTTGAACATCGCCGAATCCAGCATCTTTGGGGACGGTGGTGCAGGCCGCGGGGACCAAGGCCAGGAACACGACGATGGTTCGACACTTCATGCCGGTCATACGTGTGGTGTAACTCTCAATTGTAATGACCCGCCTCTCTTACCCCTCTCCATGTACTCAGGGAGAGGGCTGGGCTGAGGGTTCTTCGCCGCTCGCCAGGATCAAGCGCGGTACCGTCATGCGAAGCTGTCTTCCCCGCCCGTTGTATCACACGAGCCATAGCCTCGGCGAGAAATAAAAACCTGGCGCGGAAAGACGACTGCACCGCCGCAGGGCTAATATGCAATCACGTACTCAAGAGAAGGAAGGCAATCCCATGAGTTCAATTTCACCCGACGCCCTTGCCCAACTCTTCACCGAAGGCCGCACCTTTCACGATTGGCTCCCCAAGCCCGTTGAGGATTCGACGCTCCGCGCGGTCTACGACTTGATGAAAATGGGCCCGACCAGCGCGAACTCCTGCCCGGCGCGGATCGTGTTCGTCCAGACTCCCGCGGGCAAGGAAAAGCTTCTCCCTTGCGTGGTTCCGCAGAACGCCGACGCCGTGAAGCGTGCGCCCGGCACCGCGATCATCGCCATGGACGACAAGTTCTATGACCTGATGCCCAAGCTCATTCCTCCGGCTCCATTTTATCGTGATCTCTTTGCTTCCAATAAGGAGCTTGCCGAATCGACAAAGTTCAGAAACAGTTCCCTCCAGGGGGCCTATTTCATCCTCGCCGCGCGCGCCCTCGGCCTCGATTGCGGCCCAATGTCAGGGTTTGACAATAAAAAGATGGACGACACCTTCTTCGCCGGGACCGCATGGAAATCGAATTTCATCTGCAACATCGGCTACGGCGACCGAACCAAACTGCGTCCGCGCCTGCCACGCCTGGCGTTTGAGGAGGCGTGTAAGATTGTGTGAACGCCTCACCTACTGCTTTCCCCCCCTTTCGTCCGATAAGAAAAACACCGGGGCTTACGCTCCGCCATTATGGCCAAAGCTAATTCGAAACAAGCAAGCGGCTGGCAGCGAATCTGGTTCCGCGCGGCCCTGGGGGTCATGTCGCTCTTGCTCTTCGCGGCATTCATCGCCGTGCTGCGCGACTTGGTCGAGCGCGACTATGCGGTCCCGCCGACGGCCCCCCGCCTCGTGCTGGCGAATCAACCGGCCTGGATGACGCAGGCTCTCGCCGAACAGATCGTCGATTCCGCACGCCCCGTCGGAATTCACTCCGTCTTTGATCGCCCGCTGCTGGTGGAAACAGCCAAGGCCCTCTCCGCCAATCCCTGGATCAAGGAAGTTCGTCAGGTGCGGCGGACGTTTGTGCAGGGACCCGGCGATACGCTACAGGTCGATTGCGTCTATCGCGTGCCGACCGCCCTAGTCCAATGGCAGGGATACTATTGGCTGGTCGATGGCGACGGCTATCGCCTGCCGGAACGGTATACGACCCGCGAGTTGGCAGGCGCCATGATCGGCCCGGATGGCAAGCTGATGCTCCGCATCATCAATGGGATTACCCGCGCCCCCGTCCTAAGCGGCAAGCCCTGGCCGGGCGACGATCTGGCTGCGGGCTTGGAACTGGTCAAATTGCTGGCGAATAAACCCTATGCCGAGGACATCCCGGTGGTAGATGTCTCGAATTTTGGCGGCCGGCGCGACAGCCAGGCCGCCCAGCTCGTGCTGATGACCCGTTACAACACAGCCATCCGCTGGGGACGTCCCCCATCGGCCAAGGACTATTTCGTGGAAGTCCCCGCAAGCCAAAAGCTGCAAGACCTCTCAGACATCTTCCAGCAAATGCACCGCGTAGACGGCGGCCAGCCTTGGATCGACATCCGCTTCGACCAGGTAACCTATCCCAGCCCCCAACCTGCCGCCGACGGCGCGGGGCCGAAGAAGGATACGGGCTCGCCGACCGCCCGCGCCGATTGAATCGAATATCAGAACCAAGAACCCACGGCCAAGGAATAGGACTACGGACTGACCCCAACGGCCCCAATGTTACCTTGTCACCTTCTCATCCCCCTCGTCTCTCAGTCCTCAAACCTGTTATTCTCCACGCCCCATGCTCCTCCTCTGGATGGCATTACAGTTGATCGCCTTGGCCCTCGCCGCTGGGCGGGTGCCGCTGTCCGCCCGATTTCCCAGCCCCGTCGAGCGCCAAGCAACGGCCGAGATGCTGGTTGTTCAAATCACCGCCGCTGCCCTCCTGTTTCCGCTCTTGCTGCGCGAGTGGACTTCCTTCCTGCGGGCAGCCGCGGGCGCCGCCATGATGCTGGCGCTGGCGGCCCTGATGGGCCGTGAATCGATGGCGGCAATCTGTTCGGCAGGGGGGTATGTTCTAGTCTGGCTCTTGGTCTTGAAGGTGGTCCGCGAACTGCTGTCGAAGGAACGCGCCCTTCAAATCGGCGTGGCCTGCATCGTGCTTTGGACCCTCGGCGGCCCGATCCTGCTTTATATGCACGCCGAGTTTAATGGAAAGCAAAATCTCTGGCCGACTCACCCTGATAATTGGTCGGCCTCCATCGCGGGCGGCCCCGTCTGGTCGGTCCTTTATCGCCTGTGGAATCCGGCGATTTTCGCTTTTCCTGATGTGCCTCTTCTGCTACTCCTGACGGTGGAATTGCTTTTTTTGTTCAGAAGTTTTTTCCCCCGCCAACATATTACGCACAAGTTATCCACCAAGAATTAACGCGCCTTTTTTCAGCAATCATTGCTCTAAATCCAAGGAAATCCCGTCATTTAGCTGCGCCCTATTTGCGCGCGCACGCCATTGTTATCGGCCATACGTCGCGAAAAACTTTTTTTATTGAATCACATCCCACCGAATGGTATTCTAATCCCACTAAGTGGAAGAGAAAACCACTAAGTGGAAATTAAATCAGTGAACGCACCGAGGTTTTATGGTTCTTACGAGCTTAAGGTAGACGCAAAGAACCGCATGTTCGTTCCGGCGAATGTGCGGCGGGTTATAAATCCCGATGTTCATGGTCGAGCTTTCTTCGTGATCTTAGGCAAAAACAAGAAACCTTGGTTCTATCCCGACCTTTTTTATCGGACCTTGGTTGATCAGTTGACGTTGGAGATGAGCCCGGACGACGATCTTTTGGAATATGAGCGTCTTCGCTTTGGCTTATCGGATCTCATCGAATGGGACGACCAGGGACGAGTGGTTCTGCCGGAGAAAGCCCTCCGGCGGGCGGGAATCGAAAACGACGTAACGCTTGTTGGCGTATGGGATCACCTGGAGCTTTGGAATCGAGCGGAATGGGACGCTCATACCGAGCAGCTTGTTAGTAACAGTGGTGAAATCGAGTCCAAGGGCAAGAAGGCAATGTTGGCGGCCAAACAACGGGAAGGCATTTCAGGACCGGTCGCCTGATAGAGACTGAGTTTTGGGGCATGACGTAAGGATGACGCGGATTCCCGCGCCCTCCCGCAGTTAATGTGTATACATAGGCGTCGCCTGATGGATCGTAGCGATGCCGGTAGATTTTGGTGCGAAGGATCGCGCCTGACGACGAAAGGCTGTTGGCCGGCCACAGGGACGGGGCCGATCAACCCGGACCTCCCGCCGCGGCATGATGCCGCCGGCGGGTGAGATGTAAGAGAGCAAATGATACCGTGAGTCATCTCAAGGATGAGGCCCTCGGGCTGGGATCCGAGGGGGCATGGAAGCCCGACTCCCCGTATCGTTTCAACCCGTTTCGCTGCAAGCTTGCTTGGCCCTTGAGGCGGCAACGGAAGGTCGCCTCATCGGCTAAGCGGGCCATTGTGCTGGGGACAATGACCGAGCTTCTCTCAGGGACGATAGGACAAACAAAATCCTAACCGCAACTAGGTATTATCCCTATATCTGCCAAAAAATCAATCGGGAAAATATAGCCCATAAATCAGTCGAATCCGAACTTGTCTCTGCCGCCCGAGGGACACCAGCCCGTCCTTCTGCGGGAGACTCTGGACCTTCTCTCCCCCCAATCCGGCGAGGTTTTCATCGATTGCACCCTGGGCCGCGGCGGTCACGCCTGCGCCATCGCCAAACTGCTCGGACCAACTGGTCTTTTGATCGGCTTGGACGCCGATCCGCGCAATCTCGAATTCGCCGCCGCAAGGCTCAAATCCGAAACCAACTGTCCAACCCGCCTCTTCCACGCCAACTTCGCCGAACTCCCCCAGGTCCTGGACGAAGTCGCCCCCCCGCGCATCGACGGAATCCTCGCCGACCTCGGCGTCAGCACCAATCAACTCTTCGACGAACAATACGGACTTTCCTTCGATGGCGCCGCCAAACTCGACATGCGGCTTGACCCGCGCATTGACCGGACGGCGGCCGATTGGGTCAACGAATTGCCCGAACGCGAATTGGCCAACGTCCTATATGAACTGGCCCAGGAACGTCATTCTCGCCGAATCGCGCGAAAGATTGGCGAAGCGCGAACCATTTCGCCGATCCTAACCACGGACCGATTAGCTGACATCGTTCGCTCCGCAATGCCGCATGGACGCGGCAAAGGGGCCAACCCGATCGATCCGGCCACCCGCACGTTTTTGGCCCTGCGGATGGCCGTCAACAGCGAGGTGGTGAACTTGGCCGCGCTCCTCGAACATGGACCGCGATCGCTCGCCCCGGCAGGACGCATGGGCGTGATCAGTTTTCAGTCCACCGAGGACCGGGTCGTCAAGCAGGCATTCGCCGCTCTGCGCGAGGCCGGACTGGCGGAACTCCTGGCCAAGAAGCCGGTCTTTGCGTCGGACCAGGAGATAGCCGCCAATCCGCGCAGCCGCTCGGCAAGACTCCGGGCGATCAAAAAATCCGGCCGGTGAAAACCGGCCCCATCGACAAGATGTGAGGACGTACATGACACGGGAAACAAAAATCGGTCTGCTGGTCGGGATGCTCTTCATCCTGGTGATTGGGATTCTCCTGTCCGATCATTTCCGCGGCGCCAATGAGCCGCCATCGGCGACCCTGGATCGCGCCGGCGCGACGGTTCGCCAGACCATCAGCTCTCCGGGCATGAACAGCGCCCCGCCGCCGATCGTGATAACCCCCGATTCGATCAATCCGCGCACGGCCCTGCAAACCCCGCGCGACCTTGATCCGCAACCTTCGCCGATCGTGATCGCCCAGGGCAACGCCCAGAATTCCAACTCCCAGCCTGGTGCTGTCGCTGGTTTGCCCGCCAATGACCCGCTCGCTCAGGCAGCCCGTCAGCAAGGCCAGGAGATCGTGCCGGCCGATCCGAGCGGAACCGGCATCGCCCAAAATGTTGCCGCCCGCTCCTATCAGGCTCAGGAAGGCGACACCGTTTCCCGAATGGCGGCCAAATTAATGGGCGCCAACACCCACGCCAATCGCCAGGCCATCATTGCCGCCAATCCCTCGCTGCAGGCCGATCCGAACAAGGTGATCGTCGGACAGAGTTACCTCATTCCCGGCGGCTCCGGCGCTGCCCCAACCGCTGCAAATATCCCCGGCACCGTTCCCGTTCAGGCAAACGCGAACGCCGGATGGACATACGTCGTCAAGCCCGGCGATACCCTCTGGGGTATCGCCACCGGACAGCTCGGCAACGCCAACGCGATCGAATCGATCAAGCAGCTCAATCGCGACATCCTCCACGGCGGAAACAACATTCAGCCCGGCATGAAGTTGCGTCTCCCCTCCCAGCCCGTCGCCATCGCGGAATAACTGCCATGGTCAAACTTCTCGCCTGTCTACTGTTCGGTCTGGCCCTCAGCGCGGCAATGCTCGAATTGCGCCAGGAGGCACTGAACCTGAACTACCAGACCAGCCGCCTGCACAGCCAGATCGAGGCCCGCCAGGCCGAGCTTTGGAGCCAGCAGCTTCGCATCGCCGAAGTAACCGCCCCCAACGCCATCGCCGCCCGCGTGCGCCAGGACAACATACCCCTCGCTCCCGCCGCGCGGCCCGATGCCCGCAATTGGATCGACCCTCCCCCGCCCCCTGCCCCGGCTTCCAGCGCGGATTAATCGAATTGAATCGCGTAGGGCGGGCTTCTGCCCGCCGATGACGCTTATCTGTTTTCACGGCCTTTCCCTTAATCCCCCCAATCGCATCGCTGCGTTGGAACAGACGGGTAGGGCGGGCTTCAGCCCGCCAATGAAGCGATGGCGGGCTTCAGCCCCGCCCTACACTCTTGTCTCTTTCAGGGCGTTTCCCTGTAAACCCCCAAACGAATCGCCGCATCGGAACAGAGCGATCGGATCGCCTGCACGTCCTCCTGATCCAGCACATCCACCTTGGCTCGCGGCGAAGACGGCTCAATCGCCCCGGTCAACTCACCCGGATTTCCCCCGCGGACGATTTCTTCAATCGTCTGACTTGGCCGCCCAACCAGCTCCTCATATCGCACCAGCGTAACGTCATCCACTGAATCCAGAATCAGTTCCGCCAGATACCGCCACCACGCCGCGCGCCGAAACGCGACTTCCGGCAACTGCTCAATCCGCGCCAGCTCCGCGCGCTGCGCCCCCGTTAATCCCTCGTCCGCTGGATGCCCGATCGTCCGCCCGCGAATGTCGGCATCGCACAAGTGCGGAAAGCTCGTCTTCCACGACGCGATGGTGTCAAACGGGTTGCGAACACACGCCACAAATCGCGACCCCGGCATCATTTGCCGCAGTTGCAGCAGGCGGCTCAGGAACGCAATGGTCGCCTTGACGCCCAACACAAAATCGCCGCCGCGCACCACGGGAACATAGCTGGCCACCTGATTTTCCCGTGCCGTGTCCTCGGTGACCTGCCCGTTGGTCAACTTATTTCGGATCGGTTTCCCCAGCAGCACATCCCGTCGAATATCTCGGTAAAACCGCGCCATCGCCCACGGCAGGGGGGGCCGGCCAAACATATTCCCCGCAACCAGGGCCGGGGCGATCTCCTGCGGCTCATTCAAAACCACGCAATTCTCATGACGGTGCAGAAGATTGCACAGGAGGCTGGTCCCGCTGCGCGGAATTCCCGCGATGACCAGGTCCAGCCCGCGCTCCGCGAGAGGCGCGCCCGCGGGAGAGATAATGTCTTTCCATTCTGGGTCGCCGGCGAGAATCTCCCGCAGTTCGCCATGCGCTTCCATCAAACTTCGTGTCAGCCCCACTGCCGCCGGCTCGCGCGCCAGCGTCATCGGGTCGTGATAGTGACAAAACAGCGTCCGCCCGTCCTCGGGCAGCGGCTTGAAGTTAATCGGGTGGTTGTATCGCTCATCCAGGCAATCATATTGCAGCCCCAATCGCGCAGCCGCCGGCGAAAGCGCGATCTGGTCCAGATACGGCCGCTTATTCGGCAACCCGTCGATACCATCGATCTTGCGGCAGCAATCCAGCCACACGTCGCCGAATCCAATCCCCGCCGGCACGGCAACGAAACCAGCGTTGAAATACGGGGCGATCAGCTCGCCGCTATAGGTTGCCGCGACGCACCCGGGCAGTGGGGGCGCTCCACATGCCGCGTAGACGGCCGCCCAATGCGCGTCGTCGCTCGTGAAACTGGCGGTTGACGCCGGCCGCGCATTGAACCCGATCGCAAACCGCGGATCTTCCTCCCAATCCCGCATCAGCAGCATATCGCTGTCAATCAAAATCAGTTTCTTCGCATCCGTCGCGACGGAAAGACACGCCACCTTATTCCCAATCGCATACCCCGGGTCGATCCCATTGGTCACACAAACCGTTCGCACGCCGATCTTGGCCAGGAACGCCAGCGTGCGCGGGTCGGGCTTACCCCATTGCTCCCCTGGCGTAGGAATCGCCGCAATCAGCTCATAATCAAACCGCACAAATCGCCGCAACGACGCCGCCAAAAGCGCGGCCTGCGCTTCGAGCCGTCCCTGTTGGCAGACGAAGATGAGCGCGAATCGCTGTTTCATACCCCGTTGCCGCGCTCTGCGCGGTCAGATCACGTGCGCCCGATCTCCTCGAACTTCCCATCCAGATTAACCACGCCAAGAAACCCGCGCCCCTCGCGCACGACCTTGAAGTTGACCGCATTTAGCCGTTTGTCGACCGGCATGGCCACGGAATCGCCAAGTGTATCTTCCAGCCGCACCGCAATGGAATAGTCACCCGTCCGCAGAGCAATGGTAAACGTGAACCTTCCAGCAATTTGGCCGCTGCTGTCCGGCGTCAACTCGATCTTCTCGTGATGATTGTGCAGCCCGAACAGCCCATACCCTTTGATATCGCGCACAAACAGCGTCAACCGCGGCCTCCGAACCGACGAGTCCACGCGTGCCTCCACTTCAACCCAGGCCCGCTCGCCCGCGTCGAAGAGCGTGCGCTCGGTAAGACTCCCCTCTGGTCCCCTCTCCATGTACTCAGGGAGAGGGTTAGGGTTAGGGTCGCTTTTTGAGCTTCCCTCGCCATTCGGCGTTCCCAAAGAACCCTCACCCCCACCCTCTCCCTGAGTACATGGAGAGGGGGAACTTGCGTAGCCGCCCATCCGAACCGACAGGATTTCCCCTCTACGTACACTCACTTCATTCGTCTCGGCAGTCGATGCCCCCTGCCCGATCGTCTTGTACTCATTCGCCTCGGCAACCATCCGCTCCTTCTCCGCGCGCATCTCCTTCAAATACATCTCCGTCGCCGTCTCGCAATCACCCTGGTACTCGACAACATTGTTCTTGAGATAAAGTGCCCGCGTGCAATAACTCTTCACCAGTTGCACGTCATGTGAAACGAGCAAAATCGTCACACCCCGCTCCAGCAGCTCCTCCAGATGATGCAGGCATTTGAATTGAAACGCCGCATCGCCCACGCTGAGGGCTTCATCCACCACCAGCACATCGGCATCCACATGCGCCGTAATGGCAAACGCCAATCGCACCACCATGCCGCTGCTGTACGTCTTCACCGGCTGGTCGATGAATTTGCCGATTTCGGCGAACCGAATGATCTGGTCGAAACGATCCTCAATTTCCGGCCGCGTCAATCCCAGGATCGCGCCGTTCATGTACACATTTTCGCGGCCCGTAAATTCGGGATTAAACCCGCTGCCCAGTTCCAATAGCGCCGCCACTCTCCCTCGCACCGTGGCCACCCCGCGCGAGGGCTTGAGTACGCCGCAAACGATTTGAAGGAGGGTACTCTTCCCCGACCCGTTGCGCCCGATGAGCCCCAGCACTTCCCCGCGGCGGACCTCAAAGTTCACGCCGCGCAGCGCCCAGAATTCGCGGTAAAGCTGCCGCCGATTCCACAAAAACGCCTGCTTCAGCCGGTCCAGCGGCCGGTCGTAAAGCTGGTAGACCTTCCCCAGGTCGCTCGCCGAGATGACCGGTTCAGATGACATCGGCAAACGCCCGTTTGATTTTCATGAACCACGCATAGCCGCACACCGCGACCACGCCGCAGAAGATGGTAACGGCCCACCATTCGCGCCAATTCAGCCCCAGCCCGTCGTTCACAACGCGGCCAAAATTATCGACGATCAGAGCCATGGGATTGAGCTGCATGATCCGCCGCGCCCACGCGGGCACCTGGCTGGGTGAATAGACAATTGGCGTGAGGAAAAACAAAAGCTGCACCAATACCGATACCAGGTTGCCGACATCGCGCAGAAAAACCCCCAGCGAACTCAGCGCCCAGCAGAATCCCGCCGTCAGCAGCACCAGCGGCACATATGCCAGTGGCAGATAGAGCAGCGACCACGTGATCGGCCCGGCCCCCGCGACCGCCCCGATCAAAAGCACCGCCAGGCTCAGGACCGAGTGAAAGATGGCCGACCCGATGAGGCTCAAAGGCAAAATCTCCAGCGGAAAGACCACCTTTTTGACATAATTGGGATTGGAGATGATCAGCGTGGGAGCTTTGTTGACCGATTCGGAGAATACATTGAACGCAATGATGCGGATGAACAGGTGCATCGCGTAGACCATGAAGTTTTCGGTCTTATCCGCGGGGTTCCAGCGCTGTCCGTTGATGCTGTGAAAGACAAACGTATAAACCGCCAGCATCATCAGCGGATTGATGACCGCCCACACCACGCCCAGATAGGAGCCTTTGTATCTCCCTTGAATCTCCCGCACCGTCAGCGGCCGAATCAGATCGCGCCGCGCCCAAAGTTCAGCGCCCATCCGCAACGGATTGAGATGTGCCGAGACGGACTCAACCTGGTCAGCGCTATACCTTGCAATCGCGGCGGAATGGGACATACCTGTTGCGGCTGTAGATACCATTGGCAGGGGAGCGGGGCAAATGCGCACGCCAATCACTCCCGCCGCGTAAGCCTACCAAATTACGGGCATACCGTACGCGGCAAACTGGCGATCAGAAGTGACGATTGTCAGCGACTCGACCTGGGCCTGCGCCAGGAGCAGTCGGTCAAAGGGATCGTGATGGTGCATCGCGAAAGCGGCAACGCGCGTTGCATGAGCGACCCGGATCGGCAGTTCGATGGCCTTCGCCTTTCGCATTCCATCGCTCATAAAAAGTTCGATCGGATCGGAAAGCTGAATTTTACCGATGGCCATCTTGATCGCGATTTCCCAGGCGCAAACAGCACTAACCCAAACCTCGTTGTTCCCATCGGCAATAGCGGCCTTCGCGGCTGGCGATAACAGCGTCTCGTCCGTCATCATGCGAAGGAAAATGTTCGTATCGAGAAGCAGCCTCATTTCTCGAACTCCGCCAGTACGTCCGGCGGAAGCGGCGCGTCGAAGTCTTCAGCGATAACGGCTCGCCCCTTAAACGCACCAAATACGCGTTCCTCCGGCTCAACTGGGACAAGCTTGGCGACCGCCCGGCCGTGATCGGCAATGGTAACTTCCTCGCCGCGGCGCACTCGATCCAGCGCATCAGTCATGGAGGCGCCCAGTTCCTGGATTTCAACCTGTGTTGCCATATCGCATAATTATATCATACCTGCCGCGTCGAGCGATAAGCTTCCGCCCCCATCCTCCCCTTGACTCCACAATCCCCATGTCCATTTCCGTAGGGTCCGCGGCGCGGACCGCTTATGTATTTAACCTCAGTCCTCAGTCCTCAGTCCTCGGCCCTCAGTCCTTTTCCCCCATGCCGCTATAATGCCCCCATGTCCAGCTATTCCCAAAGCATCCAAACCCTAATGTCCGAACTCGGCCGCCTCCCCGGCATCGGCCCGCGGTCCGCCGAGCGGATCGCGTTTCATTTGCTCAAGCAAAAGCCCGCCGACGCGATGCGCCTCGCCGACGCGATCCGGGAGGTGAAGACGCGCATCAAGCATTGCGCGATCTGTTTTAACCTGACCGAACAGGACCCATGCCCGATCTGCGCCGATCAATCGCGCGACCAGGGCCTGGTCTGCGTGGTCGAGCAGCCCAAGGATTTGCTCGCCCTGGAATCCACCGGCCTTTATCGCGGCGTCTATCACGTCCTGCTCGGCCGCATCGCCCCGCTGGATGAAATGCACCCCAAGGACCTGACCATCGACGCCCTCCTGAAACGGCTGACCGACGGAAAGGTGCGCGAACTCCTCATGGGCACCAACCCCACCGTCGACGGCGACGGCACCGCCCTGCACATCCAGAGCCTCGTGGCCGAAAAGTTCCCGCAGGTGCAGGTGACGCGGCTGGCCCGCGGTCTCCCCGCGGGGAGCAGTATTGAGTACGCGAATAAAAGTATT
>JBEKYH010000071.1:0-14332 GCA_049511115.1 Tepidisphaeraceae bacterium
CCCTGTTCAAGCGTGATTTCTGGCCTTTTCAGCGGATGTGGCAATAAAAAATACTCGAAACGCCCGCGATTTGTGGTATTCAGAGTGTTATCAAGACCCTCTGGTCTAT
The DNA here is from genome assembly GCA_049511115.1 of Tepidisphaeraceae bacterium. Taxonomy (GTDB): domain Bacteria; phylum Planctomycetota; class Phycisphaerae; order Tepidisphaerales; family Tepidisphaeraceae; genus JBEKYH01. The sequence continues at coordinate 110 of JBEKYH010000071.1, forward strand.
CCACGCAAGGAGGCGTTTCGAGTGCGCGATACTTCACAACAAAAACTCCGCCGACGCAAGCGCCGAATCCAAAGAAGACTCCGCCCACGCACGTGGCGCTCTCAGGCCAGGCCGATGTTCGCCGCCGGCAACATCCGGTACGAGATGGCCGACCGTGACCGGGCTATCGCCCACGGCGGCATCGGGGCGGTGCATCTGCTGGCCCGCAAGATCGGACTGGTCGAGGCCATCGACCGCGACGTGCGGCTGTTGAAGGTGCATCTGCCTTACCATGAAGCGGATCACGTGCTGAACATCGCCTACAACGTCCTGTGCGGCGGCGATTGTCTGCAAGACCTTGAAACGCTTCGCAACGACGAGGTGTATCTGGACGCCCTGGGTGCGTCGCGGATTCCTGATCCGACCACTGCCGGGGATTTCTGCCGTCGCTTCGAGTCGGCCCATCAGGTGGTCGGGCTTTTGGAAGCGATCAACTCCGTCCGCGTCAACGTGTGGAAGCGCCAGCCACGGGAGTTCTTCAATCGCGCGGTCATCGACGCCGACGGTTCAATCGCTCCGACATTCGGCCAGTGCAAGGAAGGGATGAACATCAGCTATGACGGACAATGGGGCTACCACCCGCTGGTGATCTCGCTGGCCAACACCAAGGAGCCGCTGTACCTGGTCAATCGTTCGGGCAATCGTCCCAGCCACGAGCAGGCGGATGAATATCTGGATAAAGCCATTGCGCTGTGCAGGCGGGGAGGATTCAAGTCGATCCTGCTTCGCGGCGACACCGACTTCATGCAGACCTGGAAGCTCGACGAGTGGGACGATGCCGGTGACGTTACCTTTGTCTTCGGCGCCGATGCCCGCAAGCCCATGATCGCCAAGGCCCAGGCGTTGGCGGAAACGGCGTGGCGACGCCTGGATCGCGCGGCGCGGCATGAGGTCAAGACGCAAAAACGCGCCCGGCCCGACAACGTCAAGGAACAGGTCGTGCGGGACAAGGGCTTCAAAAACTTCGTGTTGCAGTGGGAGGACGTGGCCGAGTTGGAGCATCGGCCCGACCTGTGCGGCCGGGCGTATCGCGTGGTGGTCCTGCGGAAGAAAATCTCCGTGGAAAAGGGACAGGAGAAGCTCTTCGAGGAGTACGCCTATTTCTTCTACATCACCAATGACCGGGCCAACGCGGCGGAACAAATCATCTTCACGGCCAACGACCGCTGCGATCAGGAGAACCTCATCGAGCAACTGAAAAACGGCGTGTGCTGCATGCACAATCCCCTGGACAACCTGATCAGCAACTGGGCGTACATGGCCATCGCGTCGCTGGCATGGAGTCTCAAAGCCTGGTGGGGCCTGATGCTGCCGGCGGCTGGGGGACGATGGCAGGAGCGCTACCAGCGGGAGAAACAGCAGATTGTGAAGATGGAGTTCAAGGGGTTCGTGACGAACCTGATCCGGCTGCCATGCCAGATCGTGAGAACGGGGCGTCGATTGGTTTTTCGATTGTTGTCATACAACCCCTGGCAGTCGGCGTTGCTGCGTGGAGTTGCGGCATGGAGAACGCCAGCGCTTTGCTGAGCGAAGATATTAGGATGCCGGAGTCTGGATGCTCCGGTTCGCCGCGGATTTGCAGTGGAGAGCCAACAATAGACACCGACAAAACGGAACGAAGACGGACGAGAGTGATTCCGCGCCCACGCCGGCCGCGACGCCACCAAACAGACGATTCGCTTATTTAAGGACTAGCTGCGTCCCCGTTCTTGTCCGTCGGTTACCGTTCGCCGCGCCGCAATTGCATAAAACGGCCTTCCCTCCCGCCGATATTTCCTCTCGAAATTCGTCCCGACAAATTCCCCCTCTCCCGCCGAATCCGGCCGGTTGTATTCCAGTACCGTCAGCAGCGGGCAGCCTCCGATCACCTGCTCGATCTGCTCAAAATACTCTCGATGGTCGGTCACAATCTGCACCCGTCCACCGGGTGCCAGTACGCGCGCCAGTTCCAGCGCCGCCGGCGGCTGAATCAGCCGTCGCTTGTGATGCCGCGCCTTGGGCCAGGGGTCGGGAAAATAAATGTGGATCACCGACAGCGCCCCGTCAGTCACAAACTCGCGCAGAAAAAACGTCGCCTCCGCCCGAATCGTCCGGACATTGGCACACTCCGTCCGTCGCAATCGGTCGCTCGCATACCGCCAGAACCAGCGCGCCCATTCGATCCCAAAGAAATTCACCTCCGGCCGCGCCTTCGCCTGCTCGGTCAAAAACGTCCCCTTCCCCATCCCGATCTCCAACTCCACGGGATGGCTATTGCCGAATAACGCGGCAAAATCCAGCGGTTTGGCCAGAGAATCCACCTCCAGCCCAACGGGTTCCACAACTAACGGTCGGCGCGTCTGCATGGAACGAGTCTATCCGCCCGGAAAGAGAACATGAACGCCGAGACACGGAGATGCCGAGAAAGGCAATGAATAGAAATGTATTATTCGTAATTCTTCAAATGCGGCATTCAAAGTAAGAAACGATTTCTCTGGTTGTCCTTCTCGGCGTCTCTGAGTCTCGGCGTTCATTCATATTTTTTGGGCCGAAAACGCCGATTCCGCGCGCTTTCACGCCACGCCCGCCTCCGGTTACGATATCCCATCCATGAACCTCGCGGAGAAAATCGAATCCCAATCCGCCGTTGTTGCCGTGATCGGATTGGGCTATGTCGGCCTGCCCCTGCTGGCCGCTTTCCATCGCGCCGGTTTTCCCGTCATCGGCCTCGATAACGATCCCGCCAAGATCGACGCCCTGCATCGCGGAAAAAACTACCTCAAACACCTTGGCCCCAATCTCGTGCGCGATATGCTCCGCGCGGGCCGCTTCGAGGCCACCTCCGATCCCGCGCACCTGGCGAATGCTGATGCCATTATCAGTTGCGTTCCCACTCCCCTGGGGAAACACCTCGAGCCTGATCTAACTTTCGTGCGCCAAACGGCGACAGATATCGCCGCTATCCTGCGCAAGGGCCAACTGATCGTCCTCGAATCCTCGACTTATCCCGGCACGACGCGCGACGTGATGCTCCCCATCCTCGCCGCCGGCGGCCTAAAATGCGGCCGCGATTTCTTCCTGGCTTATTCCCCCGAGCGCGAAGACCCCGGCCGCAAGGATTTCTCGACGCAAACCATCCCCAAACTCGTCGGCGGCATCGACCGCGCCTCCACCGCCATCGCCACCGCCCTCTATCGCAAGGCCGTCAGCACCGTCATCCCCGTCTCAACCAGCGAAGTCGCCGAAGCGGCCAAGTTGCTGGAGAATATTTATCGCTCGGTCAACATCGCCCTGGTCAATGAAATGAAAACCGTCCTGGCGGCCATGAACATCGACATCTGGGAAGTCATCGCCGCCGCCGCCACAAAACCCTTTGGCTTTCAACCGTTCTACCCCGGCCCGGGACTGGGCGGCCACTGCATTCCCATCGACCCCTTCTATCTCGCCTGGAAGGCGCGCGAAGCCGGCCAGACCACCCGCTTCATCGAACTGGCCGGCGAGATCAACCGCGCCATGCCCGAATATGTCGTCAGCCGCCTCGGCCTGGCCCTCAACGACCGCGGGAAGACCTTCAAGCAATCCAAAATCCTCATCCTCGGCCTCGCTTACAAACCCGATGTTGACGATGTCCGCGAAAGCCCGAGCATCGAACTGATCGCCCGCCTGCGCGAACTGGGCGCCCATGTCGATTACAACGACCCGCATGTCCCGGCGACTCACAAAATGCGCCGCCACCACCTGCAAATGAAAAGCGTCCCCCTCACCCCTCGCCGCCTGGCGTCATATGACTGCGTCCTTATCGCGACCCATCACAGCGCCTACAACTGGCGGATGATCGCCCGACATGCCAAACTAATCGTCGATACCCGCGGCGTCATGAGAAACGTGAAGACCAAATCCGCGAAAGTCGTGCAGGCATAACCCACATGAGCGCCCCCGCACATCTTCGCCTGGGCACGCGCGGCAGCCTGCTGGCGCGCACGCAAAGCGGCCAGATCGCCGAGCGCCTTCGCCAATCGAATCCCGGCCTGAACGTCGAACTCATTACCGTCTCCACCAGCGGCGACCGCCTCATCGACCGCCCCCTGTCCGATGCCGGGGGAAAGGGCCTGTTTACTAAGGAGCTTGAGTTGGCCCTCCTCGCCAACGAGATCGACCTGGCCGTCCATAGCCTCAAGGATGTCCCCGTCACCATGCCGTTGGTCGATCAGGCCGACTTGACCATCGCCGCCGTCCCCGTCCGGGAAGACGCTCGCGATTGCCTGGTCAGCCGCCGCTACAAGTCGCTCGCCGAACTTCCCCAGGGGGCCACCGTCGGCACGGGAAGCCTTCGTCGCCGCTGCCAGATCCTCCAGGCTCGACCCGATCTGACAATTGCCCCCTTGCGCGGCAACATCGATACCCGCCTGCGAAAGCTCGATTCGGGCCAATACGACGCAATCGTGCTGGCGATGGCCGGTCTCAAGCGGATCGGCCGATGGGAAGCCGCCTGGATGACCCCCATCGAATTCAGCCAAATTCTCCCCGCCGCCGGGCAAGGGGCCTTGGCGCTGCAATGCCGCCGCGCCGACCGCGCCGTCATCGGGATTTTAGAAGGAATTAACCATCCTGAAACCGCCGACGCCGTCGCCGCTGAACGGGCCGTCGTCGCCGGCCTGGGGGGTGATTGCCATTCTCCCATAGCCGTCTGGGCCACCGTCGACCCGACACGGATCACCCTTTCCGCCGCGGTCGGGGCTTCCGGCGGCCAAACTCCCGTAGCTTATGCCTCCGCTTCCGCACCCCGGCATCTCTGGCAACAAGCCGTCGAAAGCATTTGCCGGACATTTGCCTCTCCTCGGGCTAATTAGCTGCCTAACATATAGACGGATTCCGATAACCGCGAAGGCAAAGATTTATATTGAAGCCGGCGGCTTGCGGCTTTAGAATCCACCGCTTACCAGCTCAGTGGGCCCCAATTTGGATGGCATGCGAAATAAAGTTCTTGTCCTCGCCGGGCCGTCAACGCCCAATGGTGCGGCCATCGACTCCCTTCGTGCCCGCTGCGAAGTCGTCGCGGTAGATACCCTCGACAAAGCCATCGACCTGCTCCGCCGCGAAAACTTCGGGGCCATCTTCTCCGACGCCCAGGATTTCCTCCCTCTTGAGCGTGCCTTGGTCTCTCAGCAGGCCAACCTGATCCTCAATACCATCGGCGAAGGCGTCTGCATCGTCGACGGCGAAGGCCGCTGTACCTGGATGAACAAAAAGATGCGGGCCTGGCCCCCGCCCGTTCACGAGAAAATCCGCCGAAGCTGCCAGGAAGCGTTTGATCTTTTCTCCAAGCAGATTTCGCCGCAGACCGCCACCGAAGCTCCCGCCTACTCCCGCTCCAAACGCTACGCCCTGAATATCGAAGAACAACAATACCTGGAAATGATCGCCTCGCCGGTCATCCATCCCGGCGGGCAGGTCGTGCAGGTCGTCGCCGTCGTCTGGGACGCGACCGGCACGCGCCGCCTGCAACAGAAAATCGACGCCATCGACAAAGCCGGCCGCGAACTGGTCCGACTCGAAGCCGACGCCCTGGCCAAGCTCAATGTCGGCCAGCGCCTCAAGCTCCTGGAAGACAAGATCATCAGTTTCACGCGCGAGCTGATGCACTTTGATCACTTCGCCATCCGCCTGCTGGACCGCAAAACCAGCAAACTCGAACTGGTCATGACCGCCGGCCTTCCACCCGAAGCCCTTTCGGTGGACCTTTTCGCCGCTCCCGAGGGGAACGGCATCAGCGGCTACGTCGCTTCCACCGGCCGCAGTTACATCTGCGCCGACGTGCAGCGCGATCCCCGTTATGTCCAGGGTCTGGACAACGCTCAGAGCAGCCTGACGGTTCCGCTGCAATTGCACGACAAGGTCATCGGCATCTTCAACATCGAAAGCCGCCAGAAGGCCGCCTTCAACGAGGACGATCGCCAGTTCGCCGAAATCTTCGGCCGCTATGTCGCGATCGCGCTGAATGTATTGGATTTGATGGTCACCGAGCGCGTGAGCACGAGCCACCAGGTGGCCGATGACGTCAGCAGCGAAGTCGCCGGCCCGCTCAGTGACATCGCCTGCGACGCCGCCGGCATCATGGACGACTACATCGGCCACGACGACCTTCGCCACAAACTCCAGCAAATCCTCGATAACGTGGGCCTGATCCGCAAGAGCCTGCGCCAGGTGGTCGAGGGGACCAACACGACGGTTCTTGGCACGCAGGGAATGAAAGTCAGTGACGACCCCGTCCTCAAGGGCGCCGAGATTCTCGTCGCCGACGACGAACCCAACATCCGCAACACCATCAGCGACATCCTCCGCAAGTATCAGTGCGTCGTCACGGTCTGCGCCAGCGGCGAAGAGGCCATTGCCCAATTGGATAACCGCCGCTTCGATCTGGTCCTCAGCGACATCAAAATGCCGGATAAATCCGGCTACGATGTCTTCGCCGCCGCCCGTAAACGCGATACGACCATGCCCGTCATCCTCATGACCGGCTTCGGCTACGACCCCAACCACAGCATCGTCCGCGCCAGCCAGGAAGGCTTGCAGGCCGTCCTGTTCAAGCCGTTCAAGGTTGAGCAGCTATTGGCCGAAGTGCGCAAGGCGATTTTGTCGGTTGCGGCGACGTAGACGAGATTGCCTTTTCTTCCTGACTAGGGAGGAATCATGAACACACCCCGTCCACCCTATTGGTTCCACGCCAAGCGCTACGGCTGGGGCTGGGGCCTCCCCGCCTCGTGGCAGGGCTGGATTGTCCTCATCACCTGGATCGGAATCGTGAGCGTGGGAAGTCCACTGCTGGCATCGCGCAGCATGCCGCTCTTCTTCGTCTTCATTGCCCTGATGTGCGCCGTGATCCTGGCGATCTGTTTCGCCAAAGGCGAGCCGCCTAAATGGCGCTGGGGCAAACCGTGACGGGGCGCCATGAAATATCTCACCCTTCTCGCCCTGTTGTTTGCCGCCATTCCCACCTGGGCTCAGGACACTTCCTCGCTTAACGCCGCCGCGACCCAGCCCGGCCCCCTGCTCGCCCAGATTCTTTTCCCTGGCGCCGCCGCGCAGGGCACCCCTCAGACTCAAGTGGGCGACGTCCCTGGCTGCCAGGTCCTGCACCTAACCACCGCAAGTGGCGAGCACGTCGTCGCGATGTACGCCGCCGCCCAGGACAGTGACGGCAACTCTCTTTCCGACCCGCAAAATCGCCCGACGATCCTCTACTTTTACGGCAACGCCAGCTCTATCACCGTTTCACTGAGGGAATTCGGGCAGTTCTGCCGCACCGGCGCCAATGTTCTAATGCCCGATTACGTGGGGTACGGAATGAGTTCCGGCAAGCCTTCGGAAGCCTCGCTCTACGAGACGGCCGATGCCTGCTACGACGAACTGGCCCACAAGCGCTCCGTCGCCCCCGGCAAGATCGTCGCCGTCGGCTGGTCGCTGGGAGCGGCCGTCGCGATCGACCTCGCTTCGCGCAAACCCGTCGCGGCCCTGGCTGTTTTCAACGCCTTCACCAACACCACCGACATGGCTCGCCTGCTTCTCCCCAACTTCCCACCCGGCGCGCAGGTAGTCTGGCGGTTCGACAATCTCAAAAAGATCGCCTCGATCAAGGTCCCGACCTTTATCTGCAATAGCGCACAGGATGAGATCATCCCCCCGGCGATGTCCGATCAGCTCGCCGCCGCCGCGGCCGGCCCGGTGACGCGCGTCCGCGTTCCCGACGCGGACCACAACGGGATTTTCCAGGCTCATCCCGACGCGGTCTTCGTCCCTCTGCAGACCTTCATCGCCGGCGCGACCCAGAAATGATCGATACCTACCTCCCCAACCCCTTCCCCGCCAGCGCCCGCGCAATCGTCGCCGACGAGCTCGTCGCATTTTGCGGCGGATGATCATCAATAATCTGCGCCGTCACGCGACGCGGCGTCTCCGCCGGCGGCTTGCCGATGATCCCGGCAATCTGGTTCACCTCCATCAATTTCGCCCCGCGCTTCTGCTCCAGTTCGGCAATCTGCGCCTCCAATTCGTGCAAATCCTTCACCGCCGCCGCGTGCAACTCTTCCCCCTCCTGAATCCACTCTTGAATGCTCTTCATATTGAACTCCAATAACCGACAACCCAATCACCCAAGCACCTTGTCACCTTGTCACCGTCACCTTGTCACCCACTCATCCCATAATAGCCGCCGTTTTTCAATCAGGAGAAGCGCCAACCGCGCCGCCCATTGATTCCCGCCCCAGATTGCGTCATTCTCTCCCCCATGCCACGCCAGCGCGTCATCTCCGGTTCTTCCAGCGGCGTGCCCGAGGAGCAATTTAACTACGCACTCCGCCCCCAGCGGTTTTCAGAGTATATCGGGCAGGAAACCCTCATCCGTAAGCTCAAAATCGCCGTGGATGCCGCCAAGGGCCGCAAGGAACCCGTCGAGCACATGCTCCTCCACGGCCCGCCGGGTTTGGGAAAGACCACCCTTGCCCACGTCGTCGCCAACGAAATGGGCGCCGCCGTCATGGTCACCAACGGCCCGGCCCTCACCAAAGGAGCCGACCTGGTCGGCATTCTCACCAAGCTCGGCGAGGGTGATGTGCTGTTCATCGACGAAATCCATCGCCTGCCGGCGCTGGTAGAAGAATACCTCTACCCCGCCATGGAAGATTACAAAGTGGACGTCACCATCGACGCCGGCATGCACGCGCGCACGATTACCATGCCGATCCAGCGGTTTACGCTCATCGGCGCCACCACGCGCATCGGCCTTCTCACCGGCCCCATGCGCGGCCGCTTCGGCATCGCCCAGCACATCGACTTCTACTCCCCCGAAGCGCTGCACGAAATCCTGCGCCAAAACGCCAAGCTCCTCAAACTCCAATCCGAAGATTCCGCCCTGTCCGAGCTGGCCCGCCGGAGCCGCGGCACCCCGCGCATCGCCAACCGTCTCCTCCGCCGCGTGCGCGATTTCGCCGCCGTCGAGGGCGGCGACGAAGCCTACCGATCCGATGCGAGAATCACGCTCAAAGTCACGCGGCAAGCCCTTGAGTTGGAAGGCATCGACGACCGCGGCCTCGACGACCAGGACCGCGCCTTCCTCCGCACCCTCATCGACATCTACGACGGCGGCCCCGCAGGCGTCGAAGCCATCGCTGCCAGTCTCGGCGAGGAGACCGACACCCTGGAAGACGTGATCGAACCGTACCTTTTGCAAACCGGCTTCATCCTGCGCACGCGCCAAGGCCGCCGCGCCACCGCAATGGCTTACGATCACCTGGGCCTCAAGCGCCCCCCCCGGCCGCCGACCGCCGAAGATGATCCGGCCGCGCAGACCGATGCCTTGCCTTTCGGTGCGTAGCCGCAATTGGTAGGGTGGGCATCGCCCACCATTTTCGCCAGGCGGTGGGCAATGCCCACCCTACGTTGTTTGGGAGTCCGCCCAATGAAAATCCGCTGTCTTTTCTTCGCCTCCACCGTCGTCGCTGCAGCATCGCTGTGTGGCTGTTCCACGCAAAACCCCGCGACCGTCAGCGAGAAACAGTTCATCACCTACTACCAGGACCAGGACACCTACACCGATGTCTGGTACATGGGTTCCGATACCACCTACGATTATTTCTGTATGGAACATTGGACGTTCAAGCCCGACGGCTCCGACGCCACGCTCGACAAGCGCAGCTTCTATCGCGTTACCCTTGTCAGCAACAAAGTGAAGAGCCCCTTCCCTTTGACTCAGGATGAAGCGAAGTGGCGTCTCATGCGTCCCAACTCGCGCGGATAGCGTGAGATGACTCCCCTCAAATCCCCCGCAGATACTTCAGGCCCGCCCCTGCTCCCGCCGCGCGCTCGGTCAGTTCAATCGGATCAATCGTAATCCACCCCTCAAACCCCGCCTCATCCAGCAGCGCCAGCAACCCCGCCCAATCCGTTGATCCGCGCCCCACAATCACCGGCTTCGTCCGCCCTCCCGCGCCCCCAACGGCATCGCGTCCGCGCACATGCCGGATAAGCGAACCGATGGACGAAAACACCTCACTTGCCGCAATTCCATCCGCAAGAATCGCCACCGGGTCCAGATCAATCCCAAACCAGGGGCATCGCGCCGCCCGCACCGCGCGCTCCAGCGCCGCCAGACTCGCCAGCTCGCTCCGCATGGCAACCATCACGCCATACCGATCCGCGCGCCGCCCCAGCTCCACCAGCGCCTCATCCACGCGCGCCGCAAAAACCGCGTCGAATGGCACAGTCGCGATTGCTGCCGCCTGCGGCTTGGGCTCTGGAATCAGAATAATCCCCGCCAAATCCGCCGAAATCGGCGCTTTTGTTTCGACTTGAACCTCCGGCGCCGGCAGCGGCCCCAGTTCCAGGCACACCAGCCGCGCCTCCAGCCCCGCCGCCGTCTCCAAAACCCGATCCCACCTCCACAGCAGCGCATCCACATCGCCGCCCGCCGACATTCCCTTGACCCCTCCGTCGGTGCGCAGCGCAACAATCGCCTGATCCTGCTGCGTCATCATCTGCCGAAACTCGCGCCGCCCGCTGCCCGAAAGCGCCGTCAGGTCGAGCGCCGAGGTTGTAGCATCGAATTGCAACCCGCCAAACCCCAACTCGCGCGCCATCCGCGCCGCCGCCCGCGCTTCCTCGCTCAATGCCGCGGCCACCGCCCCGATTCGTTTACGTCCGGCCATATTGATCGCTCGGAAAAAACTCGCGGCGCCTTATCTCTTGCGCGTTATCCCTTAATGGATAAATCGCATGTCGCCAAAATCCGGCACCAGCGCCGGCCAGCCCGCTACCGGGCGATACCCCGCCGGCCAGTAGACAAAAAACGCCTTGCCCAGCATAAACCGTCCCGGCACCCGCCCCGATTCCACATCCAAGTCCTCATCCGGCAATTGAATCGGCTCCGTCCAGTACCGCGCGTCGCCGCTGATCAGTGAATTGTCCCCCATCACAAAATACTCATCGTCATCATATGTCCCCTGCCCATCCGTGCGCGGCTCCCCGCGCCGATGCAGCTTCACCGGATTATCCGGCATCGCCCAATACAGCCGCGCGTCGGTATTCTTATTCGTGTAATAGATGTCGCGCCACAGGCTCACATGCGCCAGCGAACAGGTCTGATCCGCCGCCGCAATGCTGATCTCCGGCCCATCCCGCGTCGGCGGCGAAGCCAGTCCATGAAACTCCTTCAGCAACTCATCCACATCCGGCGAATACTCCGCCGGCGTTGTCTGCAACACATCCTTGCCGTTGATCCGCAGCGTCACCTGGTAGTTCACATTCATGAATTCCAGCCACAGCGGCCCATCCGGCTTTATGCCTTGATCCGCCAGTTTCACCGGCCCGCCATCCGCCGTCGTGGTCCCGTCGGGATGATGATGCCACAGCGTGACTGAATCCGCCGACACCTCCGCGGTGAATTCATGATCGCGCTTGCTCAGCCGCATCTTCAGCGATCCGCTCCCGCTGCCGCGCTGGTAGAGCGCGCTTAATTTCAAATCGCTGACCCAGTTCCGCGAACTGTCGCTTCCCGCCTCGTTCTCCCCGCCGATGCGCCGTTGATCTTCGGGAACGTCATAAACCAGGTAATCATTCGTCGTTTGTGTCGCCGGATTGGCCAGCGCGTCATAGCGGATGCTCTGTTCGTTCGTGCCGCTGAAATGGAAGACGCGCCCGTCCGACGCATTGTGCCCCAGGTTCCATCCGTTCTCCCCGCTGCTCGTCTTCCACGGCTGCACCCACGGCTTGGCCCGATCCGACCGCGGCAACCCTTGAGGGTAATAGTCATTATTATTCACCACCCGCCACAGCGCCTCCTGCACATCGCGCGGCCGCCGCTGCACCTGCCAGTTGTTCTGCTCATCGAGCAGGTACGTCTCCCCGTCCAGGACCATCAGCGTGTCGCCCGGCTCACCCACCAGGCGCTTGATGTAATTCTGCGTGTAATGATATTTGTCCGGAGCGTCGGGCGCCTTGAAAACCACCACGTCCCACCGCCGCGGCGGACTCAGCAAAAAGGCGTACTTCAACACCAGAATCCGGTCCCCATACCGCACCGGCTGAGGCTGCGTGCCGCCGGGGAATTCCGTCGGCCCGCGAAATTGCCGCCCCTGTGCATCCCTGAAGTACTGATTCTGCGGCATCCCCAGCCGATCGCGAATCGGCCCGTTGGTGATGTGATACCCGCAGTTGGGGCAATAAATATCATCCTGCGGCATGTCCTCCGACGGCACGCTCGTGTCGTCCGGGTTGGCTGTCGCGTAGTTGACGTCAAACACATACCCGCAGTCAGGACACCGAAAGCGCATATGCGCCCCGTCCAGCGTCGGCGCCATCGACCCGGTCGGAATAACAAACGCCTCGACGACAAACGCGCGAAAGATGAACGCCAAAATAAAGGCGACGACAATCGACTCGATCGTCTCCTTGATATTGGACCCCCCGCTCTGCTGCGCCGCCGGCCCAATGACTTCACTCATACAACGCATCCTACGCCAACCACCACGAAGCGAAAAGCCGGGCGCGGAGCACTACGCCCCGGACATGCCGTCACCTAAACAAGCCTTGTCGGTGTGCCAAATGCGGAATGAACGCTGAGGCGCCGAGGCGCTGAGGAAGAAAATGCGGAGAATTTCAAACTCATTTTATTCCTCGTCTTTCCTACCTCTGCGCCTCCGCGCCTCAGCGTTCATTCCTCTTTTCCCCGCTGGATCATCGCTCCCCCGCCACCAGATCCTCCATCGTTTCGCGCCTGCGGATCACCTTAAAGCTCGCCCCATCCACCAGCACTTCGCACGCCCGCGGGCGGTTGTTGTAATTGCTGCTCATGGCAAACCCATACGCCCCGGCCGTGAAAACCGCCAGCAAATCCCCGCGCGCCGTCGGCGGCAGCGGTCTCCCTTTGGCCAGGAAATCTCCGCTCTCGCAGATCGGCCCGACCACGTCCGCCACCTCGCCCCCCACGGGAACCAGCGTCCGGTCCCGCTTCACAGGCACGTTCGCCGCGTCCGGCCTGGTCGGCCAGATAAAGTGATAGCTGTCATAAAGAATCGGCCGCATCAGGTCGTTCATCCCCGCGTCCACGATCACAAACTTCTTCGCTCCACCGGTTTTGCGATACAGCACGCGCGTGAGCAAAATCCCCGCATTCCCCGCGATATACCTCCCCGGCTCCAGTGCGATCCGGTACGGCTTATCCTTCACCAGCGGCACTATCGCCTTGGCGTGCTCCGTGATCGGCAGCGCCTGATCGGCCCGCTCATAATTCACCCCAAATCCGCCCCCCAGATCGAGCCACTCAATCTTGTGCCCGCGTTCTGCCAGCCGCTCGATCAGCCCCGTGACCTTGCTCACCGCCTCGATATAAGGCGCAATCTCATACACTGGCGACCCGATGTGAATATGAATCCCCGCCAGCCGCAGGTGCTTGAGGTCGCGGTATTGGGCAAATACTCTCTCGGCCCGCTCGATATCCACGCCGAATTTCGTCTCCTTCTTTCCGGTCGTGGTATGCAGATGCGTCTTGGGATCGACATCCGGATTCACGCGCAGCGCCCCAACCACCGACTTCCCCATCCCGTGGGCGATTGCCTCGATATTCTCAATCTCCGCCTCGGACTCGATGTTGAACGCCGCGATCCCCGCATTGATCGCCTCGGCAATCTCCGCGTCGGTCTTCCCCACGCCCGCGTAGATAATCTCCGACGCCTTTCCCCCCGCCTGCAGCGCCCGAAAAAGCTCCCCCCCGCTGGTCACATCAAACCCGCACCCCGCCTCTGCCAAAAACCGCAGAATGCTCAAATTCCCGCAGCTTTTCACGCTGTAACAAACCGTCGCCTTCACCGGCGAAAACGCATCGGCAATCTGCCGGTAATGATGCAAAAACGTCGCCTTGGAATACACGTACGCCGGCGTCCCCACCTGCCGCGCGATCTGCGCCGCGGGAACGTCCTCGCAATAGAGTTCGCCGTTCTTGTAGTTGAAGAAATCCATTGGGGGAGATTATGGCCGGGCCTTTGGCAACTCGCAAAGCCCAAGCGCGGCCAGTGCCGACTTTCGCCGAGTGGGATTTTGAAACCTCTCAGCCAAGAACCACGCGCTGCCGCATACGGCGATGAAACGGCAGCGGTCCTGTCCTGGCATAGTCACGCTCAGCAGGTTCGAGCCGCTGACGTGAGCTTATGGGTGTTA
>JBEKYH010000072.1:0-13913 GCA_049511115.1 Tepidisphaeraceae bacterium
GACGCCAGGAAGACAGCGCAGCCTTTGAGATCATCGGGCGTGCCCCAGCGGCCGGCGGGGATGCGGCCGAGGATTTCGGCGGAGCGTTTTTCGTCGGCGCGCAAGGGGGCGGTGTTGTCGGTGGCCATGTAGCCGGGGGCGATGGCGTTGACGGTGATGCGATGTGGGGCAAGCTCGTTGGCGAAGAGGCGCGTGAGGCCCATGACGGCGCTTTTCGATGCGGTGTAACTCGGCACGCGGATGCCGCCCTGGAAGCTGAGCATGGAGGCGGTGTTGATGATGCGGCCGCCCTTGCCGGCTTTGATCATCTCGCGGGCGACAGCCTGGGAGAGGAAAAAGAGTGTGCGCTGATTGATATTGATGACGTCGTCCCAATCCTTCTCGGAAAAATCGACCAGGTCGGCGCGGCGGATGATGCCGGCGTTGTTGAAGAGGATGTCGATGTGGCCGAATGTCTTGAGGGCGGTGTCGATGATTTTGGGAATTTCGGAGGTCTTGGATAAATCCGCTTGGACAGTCGCGCAGCGGCGGCCCAGGGCCTCCACCTTGGCCCGGGTGTCGGCTTGTTCGAGCAGATCGACGGCTACCACATCCGCGCCGGCTTCGGCCATCGCCAGGGACAGGCCCTGACCCAGGCCGCGAGCGGCGCCGGTTACAATGGCCACTTTTCCATTGAGTTTGAATAAGTCGAGAATTGCCATAGGTTCGTCTCCTCGTTGAATTCAGTTATTTGTGTTGAAAATCTCTACCTCGCCCGCAAGGCGCGCCAGCCGATGAGTAATTTGGAGGGGACCGAGAGCGATACGCGCCCGTCCAGGACGCGTTCGGGCCGGCGGCTCACCTTTCGCAGAAGTCCGCGGTAGATGGCCGTCATGGCGACGAGCGTCGGGCGACTGTCGCGGCTGATGCGCTCCTCCAGGCCGGCGGATTTCTGGTAGTACGATTCGGCCCGCTCGATCTGGTAGCGCATCATTTGGCGGAATGGTTCGCCCGAAGCGTCGCCGTCGCCGAGCAAATCCTGGTCGCGCAGATTTAACTTGGCGAGTTCGCCGCGCGGCAGATAGACGCGGCCGCGGCCGGCGTCCTCGCGCAAATCGCGCAGGATATTGGTCAATTGAAAGGCGATGCCGCGATCGACGGCGAGTTGCTCGGTGCGCGCGCCGCCTTCAAATCCCCAGATGTAAATGCAGGCCAGGCCGACGACTCCGGCAACGCGATAGCAGTATTCGTACAAGTGATCGAATTCTTCAAATTCGATGGGCCGCAAATCCTGGCGCTGGCCGGCGATGACTTCGTCAAAGACCAGCGAGGGAATGGAATAGTGGCGTACCATGTCGGCGAAGGCCGGCCAGACGGCGTGGCCGTCGGGAGTGGCATCGCCGGCGAGAACGGCGTGCGTCTGACGCCGCCAGGATTCTAATTGCTCTTCCCTGCCCTGCGGGGCGGGACCATCCTCGGCGTCCACGATGTCGTCCACCTGGCGCATGTAGGCGTAGAGGGCGAACATCGCGGCGCGTTTGGCCGGTGGCAGGAGGCGCAGGCCGTAGTAAAAATTCTTCGCCTCGCGGCGCGTGAGTTCCTGGCAGAAGAGGCGAGATTGATCGAGCTCCTCCTGTGCGGTCATGCCATCCCTCCAAAAACGAGCCCCAGCGCAAGGCGGCTTTTCCGCCAGCGCGTGAGGGACGGGCGATGGGTGAGCGTATCAAAATTGGACTCGGTGATTGCCTGCAGGATGGCGCGGCCGCCGCGCGAGAAGAGGGCGATTTGCCGGCGGAGTTTGCCGGTCAACAGCGGCACGAGAGCGTCGCCGGCGGCGAAGATTTCTTCCGTTCGCCGCACCTGAAATCGAATGAGATCGCGATACGCTCCATCGCAGCGGCCGGCGCGAAGTTGCTCTTCGGTGATGCCGAAGCGGTCCATGTCCTCGCGCGGGAGATAAATGCGATCGCGGTCCGCAATATCGCGGCGGACATCCTGCCAGAAGTTGGTGAGTTGCAGGGCGGTGCAGGTCTGGTCGGAGAGCACCTGCCGCTGGCGGTCGCGGTAGCCGGACAAATACAGGACCAGTCGGCCAACGGGATTGGCGCTGCGGCGGCAATAGTCGAGGAGTTGGGTGAAATTCGCATAGCGCGTGACGCGCTGATCCTGCTCAAAGGCGTCGATCAAGTCGAGGAACGGCTCGGGGGGCAGATCGTGGCGGCGGATCGTGCCGGCGAGGGCCACGAATACATTGGTCGAGCTTTCCCCGGCAAAGCAGGCGAGGGTCTGCTCGCGCAGGCGGTCGAGCCAGCGCAGGGAGGCCTGGGCGTCGCCGGTTTCGTCGGCGGCGTCATCCGCGACGCGGCAAAAGGCGTAGATATTGCAGAAGTCCTGTCGCAGGCGTTTGGGCACGAACCAGGAGAGGACGGAAAAGTTCTCGTAATGGGTGTTGGTGAGGTTCCGCGCGAACTCTTCGGCGGCAGCCAAATCACCGGCGGCGGCGAGGCCAAGAGCCACCGAAGGGGGCGCCGCGCCCCCTGCCGAGAGTTGTTCCACCGCGATCACAGCCAAAAGATACGCTTTTGCGGCGGCCGTGTCACCTTTGGAGCGCCCGACTTCAAGGTATAGTCTCGTCCCATGTGCTTCCAAGCCCCTAATTCCGTGTCTTTATGACACCAAGTTTTATGAGGCGCTGGGCGAAACGGTACACGTCGTTCTTGTCCCCCTCTTTTCTTACACCCGCGGCGACAAATAGAATTCTTATACTTTCAATTACGGCGCCACCTGTGAGCTTTTGACGATCAACGCAATAAATAGCACGATATCGGGAATAACAGATTCTGTGGTATCCGCTCAGTGGTCCTGCCAGCCTTTTGTGTACCGTCGTCGGATCAGTGGCCTGTTTGAGCTCATTGGCTTTGTCGAGAAGACCTCGGCGCACTTTGTGCGGAAGCTTGGCGAGCGCGGCCTTGGCGGTCTGTGTCCATTCGATGGAGAGCCGGTCCATTATCCAAGTTCTTTCTCGACGGCATCGTGTCCGTGCAGTCGCCCAGCCCGAATGTCGTCCAAGCTCTCCTTCAGCATCTTCATTGCCTCCGGGTCGGAAAGAATCTCCATCGTCTCCATGACCGCCGACAGGTATTCGAGGTCAACCACCGCAAAGGCGCGGTCGCCATGGCGCGTCACATAGATGACGCGTTCTTCCCGCAGTCGCTCGTCGATCGAATTAAGCTGCTTACGGGCTTCGGATATTTCAAGAGTCGCGCCCATGGCCGTCCTTTTCTTATGCTTCATCGCACTTGGCGTAGTAGCCTATTACAGAATAGTACCTTCGTCCATTTTTTTTGAACAAAAAAGTAACAATATTGTACAAATCAGCCCCGTTCAAACCGCGGAATGTTGCGTCACCAGCCTCTGCCGGTTGTCCAAGCTGCGCAGGCGATTGATCGCCGCCAGATAGGCCAGGGCGCTGGCTTCCAGGATATCTGTGCTTAATCCGCGGCCGCTGACCTCGCGGCCGCCGTGCTCCAGTTTCACGTGGGCCTCGCCCAGGGCTTCCTTGCCGCGGCTGATGGAGCGGATGCGGTAGTCCAGCAGGGATACTTTTACGCCGGTCAGGCGCGCGATGGCGGAATAGATTGCGTCCACCGGGCCGTCGCCGATGCCGGCGTCCTGGACGGTGACTCCGCTGCTGTCGCGTAAGGCGACGGTCGCGGTGGGAACCGTGTTGGGGCCGCTGGTGACCTGCAGGGCGGCCAGTTCCCACAGGCTTGTCGAGACATCCAACTGCTCATCGACCAGGGCCTCGATATCCTCGTCGAAGACTTCCTTTTTCTTGTCGGCCAGGGCTTTGAATTTGACGAAGGTCGCTTCAATCTGTTCGTCCGTCAGTTTGTAACCCAGGAAGGTGACGCGATCCTTGAACGCATGGCGGCCGGAATGTTTGCCCAGCACCAGGGACGTTTTGGCGATGCCGACGCTGGCAGGGTCCATGATTTCGTAGGTTTCGCGGTATTTCAGCACGCCGTCCTGATGGATGCCCGCTTCGTGGGCGAAGGCGTTTTCGCCGACGATGGCCTTATTGCGTTGCACCGTCAGGCCGGTCAGGGCGCTGACCATGCGGCTGGTGGGATAAATCTTGGTGGCGTCGATTTTGGTCCCTGTCTTATAGAAATCGGAGCGCGTGCGCAGGGCCATCACGATCTCCTCCAGGGCGGCGTTGCCGGCGCGCTCGCCGATGCCGTTGATGGTGCACTCGACTTGCCGCGCGCCATTCTCCACCGCTGACAGGGAATTGGCCACGGCCAGACCCAGGTCATTGTGGCAATGGCTCGACAGGATGATGCCGCGTTCCTTGATGGCCGGCAGTTTCTCCAACAGGTATGAGAAAATCACCCCATAGCTGCGCGGCGTGGCGTAGCCGACGGTATCGGGCAGATTAATTGTCGTCGCTCCTGCCTCGATGGCGGCGTGAGTGATCTCCTCCAGAAATTCCAGTTCCGTCCGGCTGGCGTCCTCGGGGCTGAATTCCACGTCCTTGGTGTATTGCAGCGCCTGGTGAATGGACGTCACCGCCAGTTTCAGAATCTCTTCCTTTCCCTTTTTCAGCTTATGCTCGCGATGGATTTTGCTGGTGGCGCAAAAGACATGGATGCGCGGATGGGCCGCGTGGCGAACGGCTTCGCCGGCGCGCTCGATGTCCTTGGACGCGCAGCGAGCCAGCCCGCAGACGGTGGCCCGTTCGATTTCGCCGGCAATGGCGCGGACGGATTCAAAATCGCCGTTGGAGCTGATCGGGAAACCGGCCTCGATGATATCCACGCCCAGTTCTTCAAGCTGCCTGGCGATTTCCAGTTTTTCCGGTTGAGTCAGCGTGGCGCCGGGGGATTGCTCGCCGTCGCGTAAAGTCGTGTCGAATATCCTGACCGTATCCATGATCCGCTCCCAAAAAAGTGTGCCGTACCGATTGTTCTACTCCGCCACAACGAAAAAGCCCCGCGACTTGGGTCGCAGGGCTTTGAATTCATCGTCTAAAGAAAGATCAGGTCCCTACGACCGCGCACCAGGATTTGTGGCCCCAAGAAGGGCCAGCGTAAGCTGCGCGGAAAGCAAGGTCTGACGAGTCATGAGCTACATATTAGACGTTACTTTGCGCGTTTTGTCAAGGGAACCCGGCTTATGCTTCAACGCCGAAGCCTTTACGGTCTTCTTGGCGGACAGCTTGGTGACCTTCTTGCCGTGGCTGGAAGTAAGGGTCTTCGCCTTGGCCTTTGTCGCGGTCTTGGTGGCGGTTTTGCCGCCGGTCTTGGCCGAAAGCAGGGTCTTGCCCTTGATTGAGCGGGCCGGCGTGGTCGACTTAAGCACGTGCGTCGACGTGACTGCCGCGAGCGTGGCATGTTTGTGCGTCACATGGGCCGCCATGACGGGGACCGCGCCGATCATCAAAACGCCCGATGCGGCCGCGGCCGCCCACTTGAGCAGAGTGCTGGTTGACATTGAGCCATCTCCTTGGAAACATTGGTTTGCTTTGGTTCTCCGCCTCACCATCGAGCGCGGCTAATGCCTTTATCGGACGCCTGGCCCCAATTAACTTGAGCAAAACAAATTGCCCTGAAGCGAAACTACGCCGCCCGCGCGTTTTTTATCGCGCCATGCCGCTTTAACAGGGTTTTTCCAAACCTGAACAGAACATTTCCCCGATGTGACTTGCATGGAGCCAAATCGTGGCGTATTGTTCCGCGAACCAGCCGCGATTTGTTTTATAAACACCCAGACAACACAACTACCGTCCCCGAGGGATCGTCGCATTGATTTTTGGCGAGGGCTGTGCCTCATCGACATGGTTCTCGTGCATTTGTACTACGTAAATCTGCAATTTGGGGCAGTGGGACCCTGGCTGGGGGAATACTCCCGCTTCGCGGCGGGCGGGTTTGTCTTCGTTGCGGGTTTGGCGATCGGGGCTATTTTCCTACCCAAATCATTTGAGCGCGATCGGCGCATGAGCACGTATCGCCGGTTGTGGGAGCGCAGTCTTCGCGTGCTGGGATGGCAATACTTAGTTGCCATAGCATGGGTGGCGCTGGATGTTTACAACGGGAGCCACGATCCGGTCACAACGGTTTGGCAATTGCTCTCGGGCGTGCTCTTCTTGCGCGAGGGAGGCGATCTCCTGCCGCTGTACGTGATTCTGATCGCGCTGGCCCCCCTGCTGATGGAATGCTTCCGATTCCGTGGCGGCCGGTGGCTGCTGGCAACAGTGAGCATCGGAACATTTATCTTTGGGCGCTTCCACCCGTATGCATTGGCGGTCGATCCCCAGGGGAAGTTCCCGCCGCTGCTGTGGCAGATCGTGTTTATCGCGGGCTTTTTCTGCGGCAGTTTCCTCAAGAGTTACGACCGGCTCGCGTTTGGGCGAAAGCTGGCGATCTCCGTCGGGGCATGGACTGCGTTTGGACTGCTGTTCTGGTGCGAATTCTGGAAGATGTTCAATTTCCCGGCCTGCCCAGTGTCGCTGGTATTCACTAAAACGCCGCTCACGACAGGCGAATTGCTCCGGTATTTGAGCATGGTCGTCGGCCTGCTGACGGCTACCGATTTACTCTGGCGGCACATTGCATTTTCCGCGGTAACTTCGTTCGCGGCGACGCTGGGGCGCAGCACGCTGGTGGTCTACGTCGCCCACACGTTTCTGATCGAGTATTGCCGCGTCAAGGGGGCGGATTGGGCGTGGATGGGGCTGTGGCAGTTGATGTCCATTCCTATCTGCCTTTTGCTGTTGTGGCTTTTGGCCGTCGCCCTACAATGGCCCAAACGCACCGCGTCGGCATTGGATTGGCAATGGGCCAGCCCGCAGCGCGTGCGCTGATTTGACGAGGCAAGAGCCCAATCCGTGCTTCTCCTTCATGGCATTGATGGTCTGATCCACGCCCCCGCCGGCGCGGCGATGACCATCGGCAATTTCGACGGCTTGCACCTGGGCCATCGCGCCGCCATCGACGCCTGCCGCCGGCATCGCGATGAGAACGGCGCCCCCGTTGTCGTGGTCACTTTTGAGCCGCACCCCCTGACGGTTCTTCGCCCCAGCGCGGTTCCGCCGCGCCTAACGCCGGCCTCCTTGAAAGAGGAATTGATTGAGTCGCTCGGCGTTGACGCCTATGTCGTCCTCGCCCCGGAGCCGGGGGTTTTGAACCTCACGGCGGAAGACTTCTGGAAAATCCTGCGCGATCAGACCCGGCCGCGTATTTTGGTCGAAGGGATGAATTTCAATTTCGGCAAAGGCCGCGGCGGGAATGTCCGCAATCTCGCCGAGTGGTGCGCGGGGAGCGAAGTGCGGTTTCAGCTCATCGAGCCGATCAGCGTGGCCATGCTGGACCTGAAGCTCGCGCCGGTGAGCAGCTCACTGGTGCGGTGGCTTCTCTCCAATGGCCGGGTGCGCGATGCGGCCATATGCCTGGGGCGCCCCTACCGTTTGCGCGGGCCGGTGGTGAGCGGATTTCAGCGCGGCCGCGCGCTGGGGACGCCGACGGCCAATCTGCAATGCAACGACCAGCTTATTCCTGCCGACGGCATCTATGCGGGGCGGTGCATTGTCGACTCGCGCAGCTACCCGGCGGCGGTGAGCATCGGCGATATGCCTACCTTCGGCGGCAACGTCCGGCAGATCGAAGCGCATCTTTTGGACTTCGAGGGAGACCTTTACGGCCAATCACTTGACCTGGACCTGATCGACTGGCTTCGGGAGCAAACGAAATTTTCCAGCGCCGACGCCTTGAAGGCGCAGATCGAACAGGACATCATCGAGACGCGGCGGAGAATCGATCTGGACCCGGCCCAGCCGATTGTGGCGGTGTAGTTGCCTAGAATATCCTCCGAGGCAAGTTTTCCATGAGCCTCACCACGCATTGTGCCTACTGCTCGTCGGCAATAACCTACGAAGCCGAGAACGTCGGCGCGGTTTGGTTGTGCCCTTCCTGCCAGGCGCGAGTAACGCTGCCGCCGGCGCCACAGCCGGCGCCTGCCGCCGAACCGTTTGATCTTGCCCCGGCGCCGGCAAATCCATCGCAAACTGCGGCGTCCATTCCGGCGGCCGATTCAGTTCGGGGGGTTGCGCCTGTGGTGACCCCGATGGGTGCGCCTATGGGGGTACCTCAGCAAGCCCCGGTTGATGAACTGCCATTCGCCGAAGTGCTGCCGGAACATAACCCACTGATGCCCTGGCTGATCGGGTCGTCGGTGGCCGCGGGAGTGCTCCTTCTGGTGTTGGCGGTGGTGGTGATCTGGCCGCACCTGCAAACGCGGCCGACGTGGGAGCAACTTCATCGCCAGGAAATCCTCGACACCAAGGCCGAAGCCGAGCGACTGCTGGCTCGCGATGATCTCCACGGCGCGTACGCGAGATTCGATGATCTGGCGCGCTTGACCGCGGGAAATCCGGTGAATGATCCGGTGCTCAAATCGGCACTGCAAACTGCGGCTGATGAGCAGGCGCAGACGCTCGATCTGCTGTTGGCCCAGGCCAAGCAAGCAGCGGCCCCGCCACCGTCGAAGGTCGCCGGCGGCCCTACGTCAGCGCCATCTCCGCCGGTCGTCGTGGAAACACCGCCGCCTCCCCCTAAGCCGCCGTATCCAGCGGTGCATCGGCTGCCGCCGCCGGAGGTTGCGGTCGATGATGAGCGCATCGGCCATGCCATTCAGAGCGGCGTGCAAAATCTGATGGATCAATTTGACCAGGGCCGCGTCCGGAACGGCACCGGCTATCCGGATGGTGATCTTGACGCGCTGGTCGTTTATGCCCTGATGCAAGCCTATCAGGCCACCGACGACCCGCGGCTGGATCCCAAGCGGCTCTTCATGAAGAGCGCATTGGACACGCTGGTCCGTATGAAATTGGACGACGGCCAATCGACTTACGGCCGCTCGCTGCGCATCAACGCCCTTGCCCTGGCCGGCCGCAAGGAAGACCACGATGCGATGGTCACCGACATGCAATGGCTGCTGCAATCGGGGCGCGGCGGGGCGTTCACCTATCCCACTCGCTGGAGCGAACGCACGGGAGATCACGTCGATACCATCTGGGACAATTCCAACAGCCAATACGGTTTGCTGGGCCTCTGGGCTGCCGCCGACGCGGACCTGCCCGTGCCGAAAACCTTCTGGGAAGAAGCCGAGAATCACTGGATTTCCAGTCAGATGCCCGACGGGCAATGGTCCTACGGTTATGGCGATACCGTTACGCGGCCCTCGATGACCCTGGCAGGACTGGCCTCCCTGTTGGTGGCGCAGGATTACCTCTACGATCCAAGCACGGAACAGACCGTCGGGCGAGAGCCGTACATTCCAGCCATCAAACTGGGCTTGAGCTATCTTGAGACGGGCAATAACAGTGTCTTTTCTTTCCGAGATAACTGGTCCGGCTACACGCTGTACGGATTGGAACGAGTGGGCCTGGCCAGTGGCTTCAAATTCTTCGGGACCCACGATTGGTATCGCCAGTCCTGCGTGGATATTTTGAACTCAGAATCCCCCGACGGAAGCTGGGGCGGGCAGGTGGAGACGAGTTTTGCCCTGCTTTTCCTGGCGCGCGGCCGGCACCCGATTATCATGAACAAACTCCGCTTCGACGGCGACTGGGCCAATCGCCCGCGCGATGTATCCAATTTGGCGCGCTACGGCAGCAAGGTGTTGGAGCATCAACTCAACTGGCAGGTGGTGCCGATCAGCCGCGACTGGACGGACTGGACGGACGGACCGATCGTATACCTGGCCAGCAATGAGCCGCCAAAATTGTCGTCCGACGAGGAAGATAAACTGCGGCAGTTTGTGCTCAACGGCGGGCTGCTCCTCACGCAGGCGGATGGGGGCAGCCTGGATTTCGATCAGTGGGTAGCGGATCTGGGGACGCGGCTGTTTGCCCCTTATCAATGGGCGCCGCTGCCGGTGGATCATCCGTTGCTGCGCGTGGGATTGCACCTGGATAAAATCCCCCACATCGCGGCCATCAGCAACGGCTCGCGCATTTTGATGCTGCATTTGCCCGACGATATTTCGCATTATTGGGAGACGCGCGACACGGCCGGGCATCCCGATGAATTCAATCTTGGCCTGGATATTTTTCTCTATGCGAGCGGGCGGACCAATCTGCGCAATCGAATCGTAACCACGGCGATTGCCGACACACCGGATCCGGCGGCGGCGACGTTTAACATTGTTCAACTCAGTGTCTCCAGCGACAGCGACCCTGAACCCGCGGCGTGGCCGCGCTTTGCGCGGTGGTTCCGCCGCGAAACGGACCTGGGGATTGAGTTTTCGGCGTCTCCCCTGGAAACGCTGCAACCGGGCGCCGCGCCGATGGCGCATTTAACAGGCGTGACGGCGTTTCATCCGACCGATGCGCAATGCGATGCGCTGCGAAACTTCGTTGAAGCCGGCGGCGTGGTTCTGATCGACCCGTGCGGCGGACCCAATGGGTTCCTGCAATCGGTGCGCGATGAACTCATTCCCAAAACCTTTCCACACGCAATCCTGAATCGGCTGGACAAGAACAATCGCCTGCTGACCAACAGCGGCGACGGCATGTCGCAACTGGGCGCTTTGCAGGTGCGCGATTACGTGCGCGGGCTTGATCCGCCGATTGACCGGGGATTGTGGATGGTCCGCGACGGCAAGGGGGCTGTAATCGTCTCGTCCCTCGATATCACCAGCGGATTGCTCGGCACCAACACCTGGGGAGTCGCCGGGTTTACGCCGGACTATAGCCTCGCGCTGGCGAAGAATGTTGTGCTGTGGACCTGGGACGGAGCGAAGGATGAAGCGCCCGCTTCGGCGGCGAATTAGCGAACAGGCAACGGAGGCCAAATTGAAATACCGCATACTGCTATTGGGGGCTGGGAAGATCGGGACGGCCATCGCCGCCATGCTGCAAGGGAGCGGTGATTTTGATGTTTTGGCGGGCGATGTAGACAAGTCGGCGCTGAAGCGGCTGGAGGAATCATCGGGGGCGAAAACGCGGCTGGTCAGCGCGGAAGACGCGCGCGCGGTGCGCGGCGCGATGAAAGGCTGCGACGCGGTGATTTCGGCCTGTTCGTTCAACGTCAACCCCGGCATTGCGGCGGCGGCCAAAGCAGCGGGGATCAGTTATTTCGATTTGACCGAGGACCGGCAGACCACGGAGAAGGTGCGAAGCATTTCGGCGAAATCAGCGGCGGGCCAGATATTCATGCCGCAGTGCGGCCTTGCGCCGGGGTTTGTTTCTATTTCCGCGTTCGCCTTGACGCATCAATTCCAGAGTCTCGACGAGGTGCGCATGCGCGTGGGAGCCCTGCCGAAGTTTCCGACCAATGAGATGAAATACAATCTCACCTGGTCGACCGATGGGTTGATCAATGAATACGGCAATCCCTGCGAGGCGATTCACGACCGGCGGCTGATCGAGGTGCTGCCGCTGGAGGGGCTGGAACATTTCTCCCTCGACGGCGTGGATTATGAAGCGTTCAACACATCGGGCGGCGTCGGCACGCTGGCCCAGACTTTGGCCGGGAAAGTGCGGACGCTGGATTACAAAACCATCCGCTATCGCGGGCATCGTGAACTGATGGCGTTCCTGCTTAATGAACTGCGGCTGAATGATCGCCGCGCGCTGCTGAAGGACATCCTTGAGCAAGCCGTCCCGGTCACGCCGCAGGATGTGGTGCTGATCTTCTGCACCGTGACCGGCCGGCGCAACGGGCTGTTCACGCAGGTCACCGACGCCCGCAAGGTCTATCACGGCGATTGCTTTGGCCAGTCCCTTAGTGCGATCCAGATCAGCACGGCAGCAAGCCTGTGCGCGGTGGTTGATCTTCACGCCCAGGGAAAACTCCCCAAACGCGGCTTTGTCCGTCAGGAACAGGTCCGCCTGGAGGATTTCCTGGGGAATCGCTTCGGGCGGGTTTACGCTTCGGGGAGCGATCCTTTGCTTTCCAAACCTGCGCACGTGAAAGAGGGATGAACGCCGAGACGCCGAGACGCCGAGACGCCGAGTAAGAAGGGAAGACAAAATTTGTTTCTGACTCTGGTTTTTCTCGGCGTCTCGGCGTTCATTCTTCTTCTCCCGGGGCTAACTTTCAATATTTTCGAAAGTTCTGGCGCGACGTTTCGGTTCGCGCGCCGATCCCTATAATCCTCGCGCCCTTTGGTTGCGGGAGAATGAGTAAAAAGGGCTGGGCTTTGGGAGCGGAAGACGGCGTCTTCCGATTTGGGATATGGCTAGCGCACTGGCCGGATTGGAAGACTGCATTGCGCCGCAGCTTGCGGCGGTGGAAAAGATGTTTCACGATGAGCTTGGCAGCAAGCTCCCCTGCGTGAATGTGCTTGTCCGCCACGTCAGCCGCTTTCGCGGGAAGATGCTCCGGCCCACCTTGCTGCTCCTGGCGGGCAAAGCGTGCGGCGAATTAACCGACGCCCACGTTGTCCTGGCCACGGTCGTGGAAATGGTACACATGGCCACGCTCGTCCATGACGATGTGCTGGACGAAGCGGAGCTGCGCCGCAAGGGGGCCACCATCAACCACCTGCGCGGCAACGAGGCCGCGGTTTTGCTGGGCGACTACCTCATCAGCCACAGCTACCACCTGTGCAGCAGTCTGGAATCCCAGTATGCCAGCCGGACCATCGCGGCGACCACCAATGAGATTTGCGAAGGCGAACTTCTGCAGATCGACAACCGCGACAATTTGAATCTGGATGAGGAGACGTATCTTCAGATCATTGGGCGCAAGACGGCGGTCTTGTGCGCGGCCTGCTGCTCCCTGGGCGCGAAATTCGCCGGCGCGAGTGACGCGACATGCCGCAAGCTGCACACCTTCGGGCAGGCGCTGGGCTCGGCGTTTCAGATTCAAGATGACATCCTCGATATCCTGGGCGATGTCGCCAAAGTCGGCAAAACGCTGGGGATCGATATCCAAAAGGGGAAGATGACCCTGCCGATGATCCACTTCCTGGCCCACGCCCCGCGCGAGCACCGGATGCTCTTGCGTTCGCTGCTGGAAGGCCGTGACGCCGACAAAGTCGAGCGTATTGTGAATCTGATCCTGCCGAGCGATTCGGTCGCCTACGCGCGCCAGCGGGCCCGGTCACTGGTGGACCAAGCCCGCGAGGCGATCGCGCCGCTGCCGCAGACTCCGGCGAAGAAGGTGCTGGAGTTGATGGCGGATTTTGTGATTTCTCGGCCGCTTTAAATATTTCTCACACGAAGCGGATTGGAAACTGATATAATCTCTACCGCTATGATCAATCTCATCGAACAGCGTCGCGAGCAGATCGCCGCTCTCTGCCGCCGGTATCGATTGCGTCGGCTTGAGCTTTTCGGCTCTGCCGCGAGCGGAAGTTTCGATTCCGGCCATAGCGACGTCGATTTTTTCTACGAGTTCGATCCGTCGGATATGGAAGCGCTCGCTGACCGGTTCTTCGGTCTCAAGGACGACCTGGAACGGCTGCTTGGGGTTAACGTGGACCTCGTCAGCGCGCCTGATGTCACCAACCCGTATTTCCTCGAGGTTGCCAACCGCCATCGCCAGACTCTTTATGCAGCCTGAATCCGCCCGCTTTCTACGCGATATGCTCGACGCAGCCCTCGCGATTCGAGAGCAAACGGACAATCGCACGATCGATGATTACCTCCAACTCCGGTGGCTGCGCGACGCCGCGAATTGGAATTTCTGCGTCATCGGGGAAGCGCTCTCGCAGCTCAAACGAGTCGACGAAGCTACTGCGATTCGGATCACCGATCATTGGAAGATCATTGGATTGCGAAACCAACTCATCCATGGCTACGGCGTAGTCAACCATCGAATCACCTGGGATATCATTCAGGGAAAACTGCCGATCCTAATTCGCGAGCTGACCGAGATATTGCAGGCATGATCGTGGCTCAGCTTTCCATTAGTTGATAAACATTC
>JBEKYH010000073.1:0-24992 GCA_049511115.1 Tepidisphaeraceae bacterium
CTATTTTGCCCCGTGAAGTTTCGCGGGATTGAATTCCGAAATCGGGTGTTTGTTTCGCCCATGTGCCAATACTCCAGTGAAGAGGGGACGCCGACGCCTTGGCATCTGGTGCATCTGGGTAGCCGGGCGGTGGGCGGGGCGGGGTTGGTGATGGTGGAGGCGACGGCGGTGTCGCCGGAGGGCAGGATTTCACCGTTTGACAGCGGGATCTGGTCGGAGGCGCATGGCGAGGCGTTCAAGCCGATCACGCGGTTCATTAAGGAGCAGGGGGCCATTGCGGGAGTGCAGCTTGCCCATGCGGGGCGCAAGGCGTCGACGGACGCGCCGTGGCGAGGAGGAAAGGCGGTAGAGCCAGCGAACGGGGGATGGGAGCCGATCGGGCCGAGCGCGATTGCATTTTCGCGGGCGATGGCGACGCCGCGGGAAATGTCGCGGGAGGATATTGATGCGGTGGTTGGGCAATTCCGCGAGGCGGCGCGGCACGCGATGGCGGCGGGTTTTGAGGTCATCGAATTGCACATGGCGCATGGGTATCTGATGCATGAATTTCTCTCGCCTTTGTCGAATCAGCGCAGCGACGAATATGGCGGAACGCTGGTGAATCGCATGAGGATGCCACTGACGGTGGCGAACGAAGTGCGGGCGGTTTGGCCGGCGAAATTGCCGATGTTTGTGCGGATTTCAGCGACGGATTGGATGGCGGGGGGATGGGATTTGCCGCAGTCGATTGCGCTGGCCAAGGAGTTGAAGGCGATTGGCGTTGATCTGGTCGATTGTTCCAGCGGCGGAAATTCGCCGAATGCGATGGTGCCGGTGAAAGCGGGGTATCAGGTGCCGTTCAGTGAGGCGATTCGGCGCGAAGTGAACGTCGCGACGGGAGCCGTGGGGATGATTACTGACGCGAAGCAGGCGGAGGAGATTGTCGCACAGGGAAAGGCCGATGTGGTGCTGCTGGCGCGGCAACTGCTGCGCGATCCATATTGGCCGCTGCACGCGGCGGCGGAATTGGGAGTGGATGTGGCGTGGCCGAAGCAATATGAGCGGGCTAAGCGGACATGATGGCGACGATATCTGCGGCGCCGCGCACTTTTTGGCCGATGGCGACCTGGATTTGGGGATTGAGGCGTTTGGGGAGATACAGCTCGGTGCGGCTGCCGAATTTGATCATGCCGATGCGCTGGCCGCGGGTGACGGGGTCGCCGGGTTTGATGGTGCAGACAATCCGCCGGGCGATGAGGCCGACGATTTGCTTCACGACTGCGACGGGTTGATCGCCGGTGGGGGCGGCGAGGACGATGGTGTTGCTTTCGTTTTTGGTGGAGGCTTCGTCGTGATGAAGAGCGTTGATGAAGAGGCCTTTTTTGTAGCGGGTCGTAAGGACCCGGCCGTCGCAGGGGCTGCGGTTGACGTGGACGTTGAAGACGGAAAGGAAGATGCCGATGCGGACGGCCGGGCCGCCGAGAAGTTCGTCGTGGGCGATTTCGGTGATGTCGGAGACGGTGCCGTCGGCGGGGCTGACGATGGCGCCGGCCTGAGTTGTGATGGGGCGATCTGGATCGCGGAAGAAGGCGAATAGGAAGATCAGGAACGGCAGGACTAGCAGCGCCAGCGGGTGCCAGAGGAGGGAGAACCCGAAAGCGATCGCGGCGAGGAGGAGTGTGCCGATGAGCAATTCGCGCCATCCGTGGCGGGTCAGGGGGAGCATGAGGCGGAGGCTATAGGTGGGGGATGGGGTTTGTCAAACGGAAGCGGAATATACGGCTTTGTGACGGAGTTCTTTAGTCGATGATCCGACTAAAGAGGTCCGGCACGATCGCGGCGCAGATTGACAAGCCGCGGCGGTCACTTCAACATGGGTCCACCCCAAACTGTAGGAGATCACATGAAACCGATCCGAAGCGCTCTTATTCTCGTTGCGGCGAGCTTGATTTGCGTCTCGTCGATTTTCGCGGCGACTACTACTTTAACACAGGCGCGCATCAGCCCGCATGACACGATCAGCACGGTCATCGCGGGTGACCGGGTGACGATTGTCTACGGCCGGCCGTTCTCGAAAGACCCCAATTCGGGCGCAATCCGCAAGATTTGGGGGGGCCTCATTCCTTATGACAAGGTGTGGCGCACGGGAGCGGATGAGGCAACGCTCATGATTACCCAGCAGCCTATTGTGATGGGCGGGACGACTGTTCCAGCGGGGGCTTACACGCTGTTTACTCTCCCTGCCGCTGATGGGACGGCCAAACTCATTATTAATAAGCAGATTGGACAGTGGGGCCTGCAATACGACGAGAAGCAGGACTTTGCGCGGATTGATCTGGTGAAGGACCCGCCGCCGGCGGCGCAGGTGGATCAGTTCATCATGGCTATCGCGAGGGATGCGGCTACGGGCGGTGGGGTTATCAAGATGACTTGGGAGAATACGGAATACTCGATGCCGTTCACCGTGCAGAAATGAGGCCGATGCGGGGCGAGGTGCTACAACTCTTTGGCGCGGGCTCATTTTTTTCCTCACCCGGTAGGCCGGGGGAGGATAGAGGTGGGGGTTTGGGGCGAAGTTGGCAATCGCGACAAAGTAGTCTAATGGCGTGTACGGCGCGAGCCCCCTCCCCAACCCTCCCCCGGATTACCGGGGGCGGGGGAAGAGGGGGAAAAGGGGGAAGAGTTGGGACAGGGCTTAGGGTTTTGGCAATTTTAGGGGGATGGCTACTCACAGTGGGCGTCGGCAAATGCGAGGCGGCGGATGCGCCTACGGCGCCGGCGGCGATATTGCAGGAGTTGCATAGCTTCGACAATCTCGCGACCGTCCTGTACGTTGCGGCTCATCCTGATGATGAAAATACGCAGTTGATTTCTTACCTGGCGCGGGGGCGGAATATTCGCACGGCGTATCTTTCCCTGACGCGCGGCGATGGAGGGCAGAATCTCCTGGGCGGGGAATTCGGCGATGAGCTGGGGTTGATCCGCACGCATGAATTGCTGGCCGCTCGGGCGATCGATGGCGGCGAGCAGTTCTTCACGCGGGCCAAGGATTTTGGGTATTCCAAGGACTATCAGCAGACCTTAGCCAAATGGGATCGGGAGGAAGTGGTCAGCGATATCGTTCGCGTGATTCGCACGTTTCGGCCGGATGTGATTATCACGCGATTTCCGCCGACCCCGAGCAACACGCACGGGCACCATACGGCGTCGGCGGTGCTGGCGCTGGAGGCGTTTAAGCGGTGCGGCGATGCGACGGCGTTTCCCGATCAACTCAAGACGCTGAGCGTTTGGCAGCCGACGCGGATATTCATGAATTCCGGCGGTGGGGGGCGCGGAGGCGGGGCGCCCGGCGCGGCGCCGGTGCATATGGACATCGTGGGGAACGATCCGGATACGGGGAAGACGTTTGCCGAAGTGGCGACGCTAAGCCGGTCGATGCACAAGACGCAGGGGTTTGGAAGCATAGGGACATTTGGGCGCGGCGGGGGATTGCGGCAGGAATCGTTTGTGCTGATGGACGGGACGCCGGCAACCAAAGACATTCTGGATGGGATTGATACGACGTGGCATCGCGTGGCAGGCGGGGATGAAGTCGGGACGCTGGCCGATCAGGCAATCGCACAATTTGATGCGAAGAATCCGGCGGCGAGTCTGCCGGCGCTGTTGCAAATCCGGGCCAAACTGGCGGGCCTGGCGCAAGAGCCGATTGTGGTGAACAAGAGCGCGTTGCTGGATCGGATCATTGAAGGATGCCTGGGCTTGCGGGTGGCGACGGAGATTCCGACGGCGGAAGTGGTGCCGGGCGAGGCGCTGCAGATGCACCATACCGTGAAGGTGGCGGCGAACGTGCCAGTGAAGTGGATCGGGGTGCGGTATCCCGATGGGGGGGATGCCGTCAATGATCCAGTTGATTTGCAGGCGGGCACGGCGGCAAGCCGCGACGTGACGCGGGCGTTGCCGGCGGCGACGATTCTGAGCCAGCCCTATTGGCTGCGCGAAGAAGGAACGGCGGGGATGTTCCGCGTGGATGATGCGTCGTTGATCGGGATGCCGGATAATCCGCCGGTGTTTGCGGTCGAGGATGTGTTTGATGTCGGGGGGCAGACGCTAACGGTCGCGGATGAGCCGGTGCAGGTGATCGCCGATCCGAAACGCGGAGAGTTGCGGCGCAAGCTCGAGGCGATTGCGCCGGCGGTGCTGGGGTTTGTGTCGGATGTACAGTTGTTTACGCCGGGACAGAGCAAAACGGTGCAGGTGAATGTCACGGCGTTCCGGCCCAATGTGGAGGGGACGGTTGGGTTGCAGGCGCCGGATGGGTGGACGGTTTCGCCGTCGGCGGCGCCGTTTAAGCTGGCGGTGGCTGGATATCAGGCGGGGTTTACGTTTACGGTGACAGCGCTGAATCACCCGACCACGGCGGGATTAACCGCCGTTTGTGCTGTCGGCGGGGTGGCGTACAGCAACGAGCGAATTGAGATCGATTACCCGCATATTCCGCCGCTGCTGTTGCAACCCAAGGCGGTTTTGAAGGGCGTATGCCTTGATCTGGCGATCAGCGGGAAACAGGTGGCGTATCTGCCGGGGGCGGGGGATTCGACGGCGGATAGCCTGGCGCAAATGGGATATATGGTGACGCCGATTACCGGGGCGGATTTGACGGCGGACAAGTTAAAAGCTTTTGACGCGGTGGTGATCGGCGTTCGCGCTTTTAACACGCGCGATGATCTGGCGGCGGGCTTGCCGGCGCTTTTCGACTACATCAAGGCGGGTGGAACTGTCGTCGAGCAGTACAACACACCCAATGGGTTGCGCACGCCGCAGCTTGGGCCATTTCCGATTACGCTTTCCGGCGATCTGCCGGGGCATCGGGTGACCAATGAGAAGTCGCCGGTGACGTTATTGGTTCCGGATCATCCGGCGTTTAATACGCCCAATAAGATTGTGCCGGCTGATTTTGACGGATGGGTGCAGGAGCGCGGGCTGAATTTTCCGGATCAGTGGGATCGGCAGAATTACACGGCATTATTGGCATGCAGCGATCCTGGGGAGGCGCCGCTGACCAGTGGTTTGCTGGTGGCGCATGTCGGCAAGGGATATTTTGTCTACACGGGGATTTCCTTTTTCCGGCAGCTTCCGGCGGGAGTGCCGGGGGCTTACCGGTTGTTTGCCAATCTGGTCAGCCTGGGAAAATAATGGTTCGGGAAACAAGCCAGAGCAGCGAGGATGAGGGGACGGGGCTGCCGCTTTTGCGGACGTGGGCGGGCGTCTACGTAGTGGTCACGGCGATACTCGCGGTGGCGATTGCACTGCTAACCGCGCTGTCGGTGGTGTTTGCGTGAACTGGCTGGATTACCTGGTTTTGCTGGGGTCCATGCTGGGCATCGCCGCCTACGGAATGTGGCGCACGCGCGGGAAGCGCGATCTTCAGGGATATTTGAAGGGCTCGGGAACGACGCGCTGGGTGGTGATCGGATTGTCGGTCATGGCCACGCAGGCCAGCGCAACGACGTTCATTTCGCTGCCGGGACAGGGATACCAGAGCGGGCTGGGGTTTGTGCAGAATTATTTCGGCGCGCCGCTGGGACTGATGATCATCGCGGCGTTTTTCCTGCCGATTTACCGGCGGCTGAATGTCTATACGGCGTACGAATTTCTGGGCCGGCGATTTGACGGCAAGACGCGATTGCTCGGGGCGGCGCTGTTTCTTTTGCAGCGCGGCATCGGGGCGGGAATCACCATTTATGCGCCGGCAATCGTGCTATCCAGCGTATTTGGCTGGCGGCTTGATCTCACGATCCTGTGCAGCGGGGCGCTGGTGATTGCCTATACCGTCGCCGGGGGGAGCGAAGCGGTGACGCTTACGCAGAAGTACCAGTTCACGGTCATCATGGCGGGGATGGCGATCGCGTTTGTGATTTTGCTCAGCAAGCTGCCGGCGGGGCTGACGATTCATGATGCGCTGACGCTGGCGGGGGGATTTCATAAGTTGCAGGCGGTGGATTATTCGCCGGATTTGCATCGGCGGTACACGTTCTGGTCGGGCACTATTGGCGGGATGTTTTTGGCGCTGAGCTATTTCGGGACCGATCAATCGCAGGTGCAGCGGTATATTCACGGGAAGTCACTGCGGGAGAGCCGGCTGGGGCTGATGTTTAATGCGGTGCTGAAGATTCCCATGCAGTTTTTCATCATGCTGCTGGGGGCTATGCTGTTTGTGTTTTACCAGTTTCAGCCGCCGCCGGTGTTCTTTAACCAGACGGCGTGGCATGAGCAAATGGCGCGGGATTCGACGGGTAAATTGCCGTCGCTGGAGAATCAGTTCGCGGCGATTCACAGTGAGAAGGAGCGGTTTGTTCAGCAGTGGATCGAGGCGCAGCATTCGGGCGATTTGGCGGCTGCCACGCAGGCAAAAGCCAAGGCGCTGGCCGATGGGGACAGGGCCGAGGCGACGCGCGATGCGGTGAAGAAGCAGATGTCGGCGGCGAATGCGCACGTGCAGACCAATGACGCGGATTATGTTTTCATTACGTTCATCCTGTCGGAACTGCCACATGGAATGATCGGGCTGCTCGTCGCGGCGTTTTTCGCGGCGGCGCTGTCGTCCAAAGCGGGGGAGCTTAACGCGCTGGGATCGACGACCACCGTCGATATTTACCGGCACCTGATGCGGGGTGATGCAAGCGATGCGCATTATGTCATGGCGTCGAAATGGTTCACGGTTTTCTGGGGGTTGGTGGCGCTGGCGTTTGCGCTCTTTGCCAACTTGCAGGAGAATCTGATCCAGGCGGGGAATATTGTTGGGTCGGTTTTTTACGGGGTGCCGCTGGCGATATTTCTGGTGGCGTTTTTTCTGCCGCGGGTGGGTGGGACGGCGATCTTTTTTTCGGGGATCATTACGCAGATTCTGGTTATCTTCTTCTACTTCACGTTGACGATCAGTTACCTGTGGTACAACCTGATCGGGTGCGTGGTGTGCGTGGCGATGAGCCTGGCGGTGCAGGCGGTGATTGGAGCGGCGGATAAAAAGCCGGAGGTGCTGACACCGCCATGAGCGCCGGACCGGTCATCTGTTTCGGCCAGCAGCCGTGCGGGTTTTTCCCCAAGCGGTTTCTCGCGGCCAAGATTTTCACGGCGCGGCGATTAAGCTCGGAAATTGGCGGGGAGATCGTTTTTTTCTGGCACGACAGCGACCACGATCCGCGCGAGACGAAAACAATCCTGCGGCATCGCAAACTGGGGGAGCCGTTTGAGTTCAATTTTACTTTTGCCAACAAACTACAACGCAAGCATTCGCCGCTGTATCTGAAGCGCGTGCAGGCGGATTGGCGGGAGAAGACGGCGTTGCAGATGCCGGCGTATGTGGACAAGGTTTGGGTGGAGGCGTTCAAGGCGACGACTGCCGATACGGTTGGCGAGTTTTGCCTGGAGATGTACCGGCGGATGGGATTGCTGGAGGGAATCAGAGTTGTGCGATCGAGCGAACCGGCGGTTCGGCGCGCGGCGTGTGAGGTCGACGATTATTATGTGGATGTCGAGCATGGCGGGGAGATCGTGCGGGCACGGTACGTCGATGGAGCGCTGAAACTGCATGAGGGAGGCGATAGCTACGTGATGCTGCCGCCGGTGAAATTCGCCAAGGAGCAAATCAGTCCGGCGCGCGACACGCGATTGCGCTGGATGCAGTCGGTGGTGCATTGCACGCATTACATCGCGGGGGCGGGAGAGCAGAATTATCTGCGCAGGGAAGATGCGCCGGAGATCAAATACGTCAATCGTGATACCATTGAGCGACCCCATGAAGCGTACTGTGAAATCGCCGGTTGATCCGCCCTCTCTGTCTTCGCCGCCAGCGCTGGCGCCGCTGCTCGCGCCCCTTCTGGCGTTTGGAGCGCATCCGGATGACATTGAGTTTGGGTGCGGCGGTGTGATTATCAAGGAGACGCTTGGCGGGCGGGCGGCGCATGTGGTGGTCTGCTCGCGCGGGGAGGCGGCCAGCCACGGAACGCCGGCGCGGCGCGTGCGCGAGGCGCGGCGCGGGGCGGAAATCATGGGCGGGGCGTTGCAATGGGTTGATCTGGGTGGGGACGCGCATTTTGAAGTGAATGTGGCGAATACAATTAAAATTGCGCGGGTGATCCGGCGCGTGCGGCCGGGGATCGTGCTGTGCCCGAGCCTGGTGGAGAATCAGCATCCGGATCATGCGGCGTTGGGCCGCATGGTGCGCGATGGGGCGCGGCTGGCGCGGTATGGGGGATTGGCGGAATTGCGCGGGATTAAGCCGCATGTGATTCAGCAGCTATTCCATTTTGCGACGACGCCGCAGGCAGAGCCGGTGGATGTGACGGCGGTTTTGGTGGATGTTTCCGACGAGGAAATCATGGAGCGCTGGACGGCGGCGATGGGGGCGCATGCAACGCAGGTGAGCGCGCGGGGGTATGTGGAGATGCAGCTTACGCGGGCGAGATTACGCGGATTGTCGGCGGGAGTGGGTTATGCGATCGCGCTGTTTCCCAGTGATGCAATCGTCGTGGATTCGTTGTCGCAAGTGAGCCGCGGAGCGAGGGGGTTTTAGATGAGGCAGGAGCGGGCGCTGAAAATCGGGATCACGTGTTATCCGTCGGTGGGCGGGAGCGGGATTCTGGCGACGGCGCTGGGGGAGGATTTGGCGCGGCGCGGTCACGAGGTGCATTTCATCAGCCACGACCGGCCGTTTCGGCTGCCCGCCGATGCGCCGCGGCTGCATTTTCATGCGGTGGAGATCAACGATTACGGGCTGTTTAAGTATCCCGATTATACGCTGCCGCTGTCGGTGAAAATGGCGGAGGTGAGCCGCGACTTTGGATTGGATGTGCTGCACGTGCATTACGCGGTGCCGCATGCGACGGCGGCGATTTTGGCGCGGTCGATGCTGCCGCCGCATCAGCGGCCGTGCGTGGTGACGACGTTGCATGGGACGGATACGACTCTCTTGGGAAAGGACCCGGCTTATGCGCCGGCGATACGCCACGCGCTGGATTGCTCGGATGCGGTGACGACGGTCTCGGATCAACTGCGGCGGCAGACGCAGGAACTATTGGGCGCGCAGCGGAAGATCGACGTGATTCACAATTTCTTCGCTCCTACGCCGCCGCGGCGGTCGCGCGAGCAGGTGCGAAGGGAACTGGGAATCGGCGATGAGGTTCTTATCCTGCACAGTTCCAATCTGCGGCCGGTGAAACGGATCGACCTGTTGCTGGAGGCGGCGGCGCGGATTCGGCCGCGGGGGGCGTTCAAGCTGGTGATTCTGGCGGGGGAGAGCTTCGCGCCATTTGAGGACGACGTGCGGCGGCTGGGGCTGGAGGGGCGGGTGATCGTGCGCGAGAAGGTGATGGGGATCGAGGACTATTTGCAGGCGGCCGATCTGGGGTTGTTTTCGTCGGAATCGGAGAGCTTTTGCCTGAGCATATTGGAGTTGATGTGTTTTGCGTGTCCGAGCGTGGCGAGCCGAGTGGGGGGGATACCGGAAGTGGTGGAGGATGGGGTGAGTGGGATACTGGTTCCGTTCGGGGACGCCGCGGCGCTGGCGAAGGCTGTTGAGGAATTGATTCGCGATCCGGGGCGTCGCGCGGCGATGGGGGAGGCTGGGAAGAGGCGGGCGGCGGAGCGGTTTTCCGCGGAGGCGATTGTGCCGCTGTATGAGGCGCTGTATCGGCGGTGCGTGGGCGGATGATGCGAGGATTGTTTTCTTGTGTGGAGGGAACCGATTCGATCCATCGGCATTCATCGGGTGCTCCGCTCGCCGAGCACTATAACACGTGGCGGCCGTTGTGGGCGACCCGCGATTAAGGCTGTAAGACCCAGCCAGGCCGCTATTTACACTCGCCAAGGACCGCGAGAGAAGAGCCAAATCCCCACTGGTTGACGCCCATATGGTTTAATCCTATACTATTTATGTGTCAATCAAGGAGCCGCCCGTGTCTTTCAAGCCTGTCATTCATCGCGTGCCAAAATATGAGCGGGTGCGGCGATTGGCGGAGCGGTTTCCGTCGGCGGATTTGACGGCGATCGAGGCTTATCTGGCGCTGCTGGGGATTGCCGGGGAAGTGGCGGCGGCGGCGGAGGCGAATTTGGCGCGGTATGGGCTTGCCGAGGGGAGGGCGACGATTCTCAGCCTTCTTTTGGAACATCAGCCGACGCCGCTTTCGCATTCGCAGCTTGCGGAGCTTTCGGGGGTCACCAAGGGAAATATCACCGGGCTGGTGGACGGGCTGGAGGAGAAGGGGTTTGTCAGGCGTGAAGACAGCGGTGAAGACCGGCGGGTGACGCCCATCGCGCTGACGCCGGCCGGGCGGCGGGTGATTGAGAAAGTATTGCCCGATCGGTTTTCGCGGCTGGCGGGATTGATGGTGGAACTCTCAGCGTCGGAACGGAAGACGCTGGTGGCGCTGCTCACCAAAGTGCAGGCGGGGTTGCCGGCGTTGCAGCGTGAATGACGATGTTGAGTTTTTATTTGCATAGATAGTATGGCTGTCAACTAATTATTTCCGATTCGGCAAAGGACAGATATGTCTCAGGAAACAATCGAATTGAAATCGGATCGAAGCGCGGGCGGAGCGGCTCGTTTCACGACGCCCACCGCGGCAACACCACATGTGACTCCCGCGCCGACTGCCCGCAAGCGCATCTATCAGAGGCCGCTGGGGCTGGTTCTGCTGTTGGCCGTGGCGTTGGGCGGGGCATTCGCGGCGGTGTATTGGTCGTACGCGAGCCGGTTTGAAGAGACGGACGACGCGTTTATTGACGGGAATATTTATCCGGTTGGCGCTAAGGTCGCGGGCGCCGTCGAATCGGTGCGTGTGGATGATAATCAGGCGGTCAACGCCGGGGACGTGCTGGCGGTGATCGATCCGCGCGACATTCAGGCGGCGGTTGCGCAGGCCAGGGCGACGCTGGACGCGGCTCGCGCTGATGCGGAGGCGGCCAAGACGAATGTTGATCTGATCCGGGCCGACACGGCGGCGACGCTGGCCGAGGCGCAGGCGGGTGTGGAGTCGGCGACGGCGGGCGTGGCCACGGCGCAATCGCAGCTTGCCTCGGCGCAGGCGGACGCGGCGAGCGCGCAGGCGGAAGCGACGCGGCGGCAGGAGGATCAGAAGCGATATACATCGCTGGATTCGCAGGATCCGCGCGCGGTGTCGCGAGGCCAGTTGGACGCGGCGCGAGCGGCGACCGACGCGGCGGATGCGCAGTTGATCGCCGCCGAAAGAAGAGTGGAGGCGGCCCAATCCGACATTAACGAAGCAGAGGCGAAAGTGGCATCGGCGAAAGGCGTGCTGGCCGCGGCGCAGACGGCACAGGAGCAGATCGCCGCGGCCGAGGCTAAATCGCGTTATGCACAGGCGCAGGTGGGACTGGCGCAGGCGCAGTTGGACGCGGCGACGCTCGATCTCTCGTATACGACGATCAAGGCGCCGGTTGCCGGGCGCGTGACGCGGAAGAACGTACAGGCGGGGCAATACCTCCAGGTCGGGCAGACGCTGCTGGCGATTGTGCCGCAGGACTTCTGGGTGACGGCGAATTTCAAGGAGACGCAACTGACGCACATGCACATTGGCCAGCCGGTGGAGCTATACGTGGATGCGCTTCCTGACCGGGTGTTTCACGGACGCGTCGAAAGCTTCCAAGCCGGGACGGGAGCGCGGTTCAGCCTGTTGCCGGCGGAGAACGCGACGGGAAATTATGTGAAAGTCGTGCAGCGCGTGCCGGTAAAAATCAGCTTTGATGCGGGAGAGCAGGCGAGCGATCTCCTTGGACTTGGGATGTCGGTGGTGCCGCAGGTGCGCGTGAGCGAGGACGGGGCGGTCGCGCAGGGTTCGGTGCAAGCGGCGGCCGCGGGGAACTAACGCCATGTCTGCCAGCGATATATCCGCTGAATCTCCACAGGAGTTCCGTAACGACCGGCCCACGCCGGCGGCGGGGCCGACGCTTGGCGGGCCGGGGGGGACGCTCAGCCCGCAGATCAATCCGTGGGTTGTCGCGGGGGTGGTGACGATGGCGGCTTTCATGGAGGTGCTGGATACGTCCATCGCCAACGTGTCGCTGCCGCATATTGCGGGGAATCTGTCGTCGTCGCAGGAGGAAAGCACCTGGGTACTAACCAGTTATCTGGTGGCCAATGCGATTGTGATTCCGACCTCCGGGTGGCTGTCTTCGCGCGTGGGGCGCAAGCCGTTCTTCATGACCTGCGTGACGATATTTACCATCAGCAGCGCGTTGTGTGGAATGGCGACGAGCCTGGGGATGCTGGTGCTGTGCCGGGTATTGCAGGGTTTGGGCGGAGGGGGATTGCAGCCGTCGGTGCAGGCGGTGCTGGTCGATCTATTCCCGGGGAAAAAGCGCGGGATGGCCATGGCGCTGTATACGGTCGCCGTGCTGGTTGCGCCGATTCTCGGGCCGACGCTGGGCGGGTGGATCACCGACAATTATTCGTGGCGATGGATTTTCTACATCAATGTGCCGGTGGGAATATTGTGTCTGATGTTCGCGCAGACGCTGTTGCATGATCCGCCGTACCTGGTGGCCCAGCGTCTGGCGCGGCGCGGCAAGCCGCTGAATATTGACTACATCGGGCTGGCGCTCATCAGCCTGGGATTGGCGTGCACGGAGATTCTGCTGGATAAGGGGCAGGAGGAGGATTGGTTTGCATCGCGGCTCATCATCACGCTGGCGGTCGTGGGCGGGCTGGCGATGGTTTTCGCGATTGTGTGGGAGCTGGATCATCCGCATCCGATCCTGCATCTGCGGCTGCTGGCCGAGCGGAATTTCATGTTTTGCTGTGTCATTTCGGTGGCGCTGTACGCCTGTGTTTATGCCTGCAATGTTTTGCTGCCGCAGTTGATGCAGACCATGATGGGGTATTCACCGACCAAGGCGGGGCTGATCCTTTCGCCGGCCGGGCTGTTCACGATGGCGCTGGTGCCGTTCATCGGGACGCTGCTGGCGCGCGGGGTTGATCCGCGGATATTGATCGGTCTTGGGCTGGGACTTGCCGGTGCGGCGACGCTGTGGATGGGGAGCCTGGACCTTCTGGCGGCGCCGTCCAACATTCTCTGGCCGCGCGTGTTGCAATCGTGCGGGGCGGGGATGTTGTTTGTTCCATTGAGCACCATCGCCTTCAGCTATCTGCCGCGCGAGGAGAGCGGCAATGCATCGGCGCTTTATGCGCTGGTTCGCAACGAGGGTTCCAGCATCGGCGTGGCGTTGGTTTCCACGCTGCTGGTGCGGGGAACACAGATCCATCAGGCGATGCTGGTGGGGCAGGTGAGTTCGTATAATTCGGTTGCCACGCACACGATCGGGCAGATTTCGCAGGCCACGAGCACGGGCGATCCGACGGTGGGGCCGATGATGGCGATGCGAGTGGTTTACAATATGGTTCTCCAGCAGGCTTCGATGCTGGCGTATGTTGACCAGTTCCGGCATTTCGGGTTTCTTCTCATTCTGATTATCCCGATTGTGTTTCTGCTGCGCAAGCCGGCGTATGGCAGAAATGTGTCGCTCGAAGCGGCACATTGAATGCCGCAAATGGAGAGCGATCATGAGCGCACAGGCGGTAGAGATCAAAACAAAAGATGGCATCGCGCCGTGTCACTTTTTTTCTCCGCCGCACGGTGTGAGACGGCCGGCGGTCATTTTTTACATGGATGGCATCGGCATACGGCAGGCGATGGTCGATATGGGCGAGCGGCTGGCTTCCAATGGATATTACGTTCTTCTGCCGAATCTTTATTATCGCGCAGGGGCGGTCAAACCGTTCGACGCGGCGACGGCATTCAAGGATCGGCTGATGCCGCTGGTTCGGTCAGTGAGCGCCAAACTCGTCATGGAGGATACAGCGAGTTATCTGGCGTTTTTGGATGGGCAGCCATCCGTGGCGGGAGGGAAGATCGGTTGCGTGGGGTATTGCTTGGGAGGCGGTTTGGCGCTATCGGCGGCGGGGACGTTTCCGGATCGCGTCGCGGCGGCGGCTTCGTTTCACGGGGGGCGACTGGCGACGGATCAGCCGGACAGTCCGCACCTGCTGGCTCCGAAGATGCGCGGCGAGATTTATGTCGGCATTGCGGGGCTGGATACCCATTTCACGCCAGAGGAGAAACAGCGGCTGGAATCAACGCTGAATGCGGCGGGAGTGAAGAATACGGTGGAGGTTTATCCGGAGGTTAAGCACGGGTTTGCCGTAAATGATACGCCGGTCTACGACCGCGCCGCGGCAGAGCGGCATTGGGAGCAGATGCTGGCGCTGTTTGGAAGAAATCTTCACATCGCGTAAGCGCGATCGCAGCGGCGGTCTGCCCGCATTTACAAACCTTCGATGGGGAACTCTTCGCTTAGCCGCACCGGACGGCGTTGCAGGGCGGAGCGTTTGAGGGCGGCTTCAAATTGCAATTCGCGCAAGCCGTCGAGTCCCGGCACCGGGGGTGGTGAGCCGTCGCGAAGGGATTGCACGTACGCTCCCACCGCTTTCTTGAACGAGTCGCGGTATTGGTCCCAACGCGAGGTATGGCGCAGGATCGTGCGGGTTTCGTGGGCGTCGGTGGAGCCGTCGAGGATTTCCAGGGCGCCGTCCAGGTCGCGCATATGAATGCGGCCGTTTTGGAAGGTGAAGATCAGCTCGTAGAGCGGCTGACGCCATTTCATGCCGCAGGTGCCCAGGAGCGAGCCGGTGGCGCCGTTGGCCAGGCGAAAGGCGGCGGTCACATCGCGGGCGTCGATCTTGAGTTCGGGGCTGGGGCGGGCGATGTTGCCCGAGAGCGCGGTGATCTCTTCAATTGGGCCGGCGAAGAAATGGATGAGGTCAATGCAGTGGCTCCAGCAGGCGAAATGGACCTGGCCGATGACGTGGATGACCTCGCCTAGACCGCGGTCGGCGACGGCTTTTCGCGCGGCCAGGGTTTGCTCGAAGAAGCGATAGTTGAAGACCATGGCGGTCTGACATTTGTGCTCTTTGGCCAGGAGGAGCATGTCGCGGGCGTCGGCAAAATCGGCCTCGGTCACGTGGGCCTGACCGGCGGCGGCGACAAGGGGCTTTTCAAAGAATATCCGCGGCAGGCCCGCCTGGATGAGAGTTGTGCCGACATCGCGGCGAATGGTTTCGCTGGTCAGGACCAGCGCGGCAGTTGGTTTCCAATCGGCGACGGCTGCCAGAGAGGGGAGGGCTTTGCCGCCGAATTGTTCGGCCGCCTTGCGAGCGGCGTCAGGCGTGCGATTGAAATAGGCGAGGGAGACATCGGGCTGGGAGGCGAGGAAGGGGAGGTATTCCTCCCGGGCGACTTTGCCGATGCCGATGATGGCGAGTTTGAGGGGCATGGGGCCGACTCCGCGAAGCGATTGCTTGAATCCTACCAGCAGCGGTGCGTGCGGCAAAGGAGGACGTTTTTGACAAGCGACAATTGTCACAATACAATTGACATGAATGATCATCAGCTTTCGGCATCGCGGCCTGAAGAAGCTGTATGAGAAGGGTGAGAGAAGAGGAATTCGCCCGGACTTGGTCGACGCCGTCGAGGATATTCTTGCCCGGCTCGATGCCGCGAGAATGCCGCAGGCCCTTGATCTGCCGGGCTATCGTTTGCATCCACTTAAGGGCGACCTCAAGGGATTTTGGTCGGTGACGGTGCGGGCAAACTGGCGGATTATTTTCCGTTTCGAAGGGGAGCACGCGGCGGACGTTGAATTGACTGACTACCATTGACGAGGTTGACCCTATGCCTATGAAAAACCCGCCGCATCCGGGCCGCAGCATCAGGAGCGCGTGCCTTATTCCGTTGGGACTCACGGTCACGGATGGAGCAAGGCTGCTCGGCGTGACGCGGCAGGCACTGAATAATGTGGTTAACGGCAAGGCAGACATCAGTCCGGAAATGGCCATCAGGCTTTCCAAGGCGTTCGGAAGCACGGCAGAGACTTGGTTGCAGATGCAACTTGCCTTCGATCTTGCGGAGGCTCGCCGAAATGAGCATCGGATTAACGTGAGGCGTTATCAGAGGGGTGAAGTCCTCGTGCATTAGGATTGTTCGTCGCTTGATTTGCACCTGGATCAGCCAATAACGCCCCCCGCCGGCTTTCCCCAACTCCCCATTTCG
This sequence comes from Tepidisphaeraceae bacterium, assembly GCA_049511115.1. Lineage (GTDB taxonomy): Bacteria > Planctomycetota > Phycisphaerae > Tepidisphaerales > Tepidisphaeraceae > JBEKYH01. Next base: position 16,101 of record JBEKYH010000073.1, read on the forward strand.
GTTAATAAATCGCCTTAATGCCGCCGGTTGCGTCGTGGAGGTGGACGCGCGGCGGGCATATGGAACCTTCCCGCTTTTTTTGCAGGTTGCAGATTCAGGAGAACGAGGATGTTCAAGTCATCTCCCTTTCGTTTGCTCGCTGTGAGCGCGGCCCTCTTGGTTTGTACTTTGGCGGGCATCGTCCGGGCTGATCCGATTGAAGTGAAGTCGTTTGGGACCGATCCAGACGGGAACGCCGTTTCGCAGATTATTCTGACCAACAAGAAGGGGTCCTCGGTCCGGCTTATCAATTACGGGGCGATCGTCACCAATATTTTTGTTCCCGACAAGAACGGCAAGATGGGGGATGTCGTCCTGGGTTTTGATTCGGCCAAGGATTACGCCCAGGCCGGGCCGTTTATGGGGTGCATTCCGGGGCGGTATGCCAATCGCATCGCCAAGGGGATGTTCACGATAGACTCAATTAATTATGCGGTGCCGATCAACAATGGGCCCAATTCGTTGCACGGCGGATTCAAGGGATACGCCAAGCGGATGTGGAATTTCGATACCGGCGTCACGCCGGACGGGCCGACCGTGCGGTTTACGTTGCTCGATCCCGACGGCACCGAAGGGTATCCGGGAAATGTGAACGTGACCGTGCTCTTCACGCTCACCCAGGCCGATGCGCTGAAGATTCAGTATTACGCGCGGACGGATAAGGCCACGCCGATTAACTTGACGCATCACAGCTATTTCAATCTGAGCGGCGACGGGACGACAGACGTTTTGGGATATGTGGCGAAGCTCTACGCGGATCAATATCTGCCGGTGGATGAGACGCTGATCCCCATCGGCCAGGTGTCGCCGGTGTCAGGGACGCCAATGGATTTCACAAAGGCCAAATTGATCGGGCAGGACATCAAGAGCATGCCGGGGGCCATTCCGGGATATGATTGCCCGATGGTGCTGGATAGCCAGACGGGCGAGCTGGCTGAGGCGGCGGATGTTTACGATCCGGGGTCAGGGCGGCTGCTGCAATGCTGGACGACAGAGCCTTGCGTGCAGTTCTTCACAGCCCAGAACCTCACGGGTATCGTCGGAAAAGGCGGGACCGCTTATGCCCCGTATCACGCGTTTTGCCTGGAGACGCAGCACTTCCCCGATTCACCGAACCACCCGGATTTCCCCAATACGATCCTGCATCCCGGCCAGGTTTACCGGCAGATCACGGAATTCCGCTTTTCGGTTCCGTCAACGCCGCTGACGCCGGGACAGTAAATAGTTGAGACGCGCAACGTAATTAGGCGGCGATGATTAACGAGGATTTGGAACATGAACAAACTATTGGCGGCAGGATTCATCTGCCTGATTTCGGCGGCGGCGGGACTTGCCCAGACAACGCAGCCGGTGCTTTCGGACGCGGATAAGACGCTTGGGACGGGCAAGGTCATCGGCCTGGATTATTATTACAACCATCAGGTGAAGAACGGCGCCCAGTTTCATTACATCTGGGAAGACACGGCCATCTCCGGCTATTCCAAGTTTGGCGACGTCTGGAAGTCGTTCGGGGCCACGCTGGCGGACCTGCACGATGCACCGACGGTGGATGCACTCAAGCATTTTTCCGTTTATATCATCGTGAACCCAAGCACCGTGAAAACCGCCGCCGACGGCAAGCCGAATTACGTGCAACCGGCGGACTGCGACGCAGTGGCCTCGTGGGTCAATGACGGCGGCGTGCTGGCGTTGTTCGCCAACGATGTAAACACCGCTGAACTCGAACATTTCAGCACGTTGTCCGAGAAATTCGGCATTACGATGAACAAGGACATTCGCAACAAGGTTCCCAACGCCCGCGACCGCCGGCCGGGGACGTTTGCGGCGAGCCTCTTCACGGATCATCCGCTCTTCCAGGGTTTGCAGATGATTTACATGAAGGAAATCTGCACGTTGCAGGTGAAGGACCCGGCCAAGGCGATTTTGACCGCCCCCAAGGAAACCGGAGACGGCACGGACATCATCATGGCGGAGAGCCACTACGGGAAAGGATTGGTCTTCGTGGTGGGTGATCCGTGGGTGTACAACGAGTACATCGACGTGACCGCGCCGGGACTGCCGATCCAGAATCGACAGGCGGCGGTTAATCTGGCGCGATGGCTGCTGACGGCGGCTTCGGCGCCGCAGACGAAATAAGAAATGCAGGACTCACCACAGAGGACTCAGAGGACACGGAGGAAGAGCAGAATTAGGTGTGGATTTCTCCTATGCGACCTCCGCGTCTCCAGGTCGCTACTGCGACCGGGCGGTGAAAAGGCAGTTTGAATGTGGATTTTCGGGGCTGGTACGGTTAGAGTTCCTCGCCGCGATCTGACGGGTAGACATTCGCGATTTTGTGATTTGCGATTGGTGGCAGGGTGGGCATTTCCCACCATTTTTGCCGAAAGCGGTGGGCGATGCCCACCCTACAGGAATGCGGGTATAAGCAGCTATGGCCAAGGCACGCGCAATCGTCAAACGCCGCAAGGCGGTTCGGAACATCCGCAAGATCACCAAGACCATGCAGATGATCGCCACGGCGAAGTTCCAGAAGGCGCTGAAGCGCGCGGTGGCGGCCAAGCCCTATTCGCGGAAGACGCGCGAGTTGGTCAGCGAACTGGCGGCCAGCGTGGGGGATGTGGATCATCCGCTGCTCCGGCAGATTCGGCCGGAAGAGGCGACCAAGCGAGTCGCCCTGCTGGTGATCACCAGCAATCGCGGCCTGTGCGGGGCGTATAACGGCAACGTGTTGCGCATGGCGACGCATTTCATCCGCCAGCAAATCGCCGACGGGAAGGAAGTCGATCTTTATCTCAGCGGCAAGAAGGGCGTGACGTACTTCAATTTCCAGAAGCGCCCCATCACCCAGCGGCTCGATCAATTCGGCGACGCCGCGAAATTCGCCGACGCCGCGGAGGTGGCGGACACGTTTATCAAGCGATTTACCGCGCATGAAGTCGATGCGGTGTATGTCGCGTATATGAACTTCATCAGCGCCAGCACGCAAAAGCCGGAGGTGCTGACATTGCTGCCGCTGGCTCCAGTGACCAGCGCCGGAGCGCCGTCGAAACTGGCGGTGTACGATTTCTATCCCGATCCGCAGTCACTGCTGGACGAATTGCTGCCGCTGACAGTGAAGACCACGCTCTTCCAGTGCTTCCTGGACGCGACGACCAGCGAAAACGTGGCCCGCATGGTGTCGATGAAATCGGCAACCGACAACGCCGACAAGATGGTCAAGAGCCTGACCATGCAATACAACCGCGCGCGGCAGAGCCAGATCACGACGGAACTGTCGGAGATCATGGGCGGCGTCGAGGCGATGGGGGGGTAGGTCATGGAGTTGGTCAAGCGGTTTCCGCTGGTCCCCATCCGCAGCGACCGGCAGCTTCGCGTTGCCTACCGGATCATCGACGAACTTTCCGTTATCGACGAGGACAAGCTCACGCCGGGACAGGGCGACTACCTGGATGTATTGGCCGACCTGACGGTCAAGTACGAAGAAAAGCACCAGGCCATCGACTTGTCGCACCTTGACGCGGTGGACACGCTCAATCATCTGATGGAACAGCGTGGAATGACTGCCAGCGACTTAGGACGGCTTCTAGGTAACCGGGAAGTCGGCAGCAAGATCATCCGGCGCCAGCGCGAGTTGTCCAAAGCCATGATCCGCAAGCTGGCCGACCACTTTGCCGTTAGCGCGGCGCTGTTCTTGTAGGTTTTGCGGTCTCACTGGCGATGTTCATTCGCTACCGGGATACCACCAATTACTCCGCCACATCCCGCCCTGGCACAATCGTCCCCTTCATCGGAACCGATTCGATCGTCACCTTTGCCGGCGTCAGGCCGAAAGCCTCGGCGCGGATGGTCAGCTTGCCGGGGTGGAGCGTGCGGCGAACCAGGGCGGTGGCGATTCCGGCTTCGGCGCGGATGGGATTGGCTTTAACGCGCGGGTCGTCGGTCCCAAATTGTACAAACTCCAGAGGCATTAACCCACACGGCGTTCAAAGACCAACAGCGGCGCCATGCCGTTGATCTGCCTGGCTTGTGGACACGTGGCTTATGGACAACGCCGCGAGTCCGGGTATATTCGCCTCCTATCGCGTCTGTTTGGGAATTGGTGGGCCATCTGGGAACAAAATGGGAGTCCTGCAATGTCATCACTGAAATCACTCGTCGCTACGGGCACAAAACTTTGGCTGGATAGCGTGGACCCGGACCTGGTTGACAAAAACCTGGCCCTGGGAGCCACCGGCGCTACCAGCAATCCGATCATCATCTCCGATCTCATCAAGACCGGCCGCTTCGACGAAATGATGATCACCTTCTTCGATGAGGGCCTGGGCGATGAGGCGGTGGCCTGGCGCATGACCAATTACCTGGTCTCCGACGCGCAGGACAAATTCCGCAATATCAACGGCCACACCGAGGGCGACGACGGATACGTCAGCTTTGAACTGGACCCGCTTCTGGAAGACCGCGAGCGTAATCTGCCGCACGCCGAGCGCGTGAAGAAGTACATTCACCTGGGCGAATACTGGGGCAAGGGGTACATGAACCGGATGATCAAGGTGCCGGCCACCCCCGCCGGATTGGACGCGCTGGAAGAACTGGCGGCGTTTGGATTGACGCTGAACGTCACGCTGATCTTCTCGGCCCGCCAGTACAAGATCGCTCGTGAGCGCGTCTGGAAGGGCGCCCAGCGCCGCCGCGACGGCACCGACCGGTTCAAGAGCGTCTACAGCATTTTCGTGAGCCGCGTGGATGTCTACACCGAGAAGCACGTCCCTGATCTTTCGCCGGCCGCGCAGGGACTGGTGGGAATCGTCAACGTCAAGCGGCTGTGGCAGATGAATCAGGAATTCTGGAAGGAAAAGAAGCTCCCCCTCAAGCAGGAAATCATCTTCGCCTCCACCGGCACCAAGAAGCCCACCGACGCGCCGGATAAATACGTCGATGCCCTTGCCGGCAGCGACATCCAGACCAATCCCCCGGCCACCAATGACGCGGTGGAAAAGCTGAACAAGACCTACACCCGCAACATCGACAAGATGCCCGCGCAGGCTATCCTCGACGAGATCGACAAGAAGGTCGATGTCGACAAAATGGAGCACGTGCTGATGGATGAGGGAACGGCCAAGTTTGCCGATCCGCATAAGGCGCTGCTGAAGCTGATTGCCGAGAAGCGGCATGCGCTGGTCGGGGCGAAGTAAGGCTCGCCTACTCCGTAGCCACAAAATCCCGCTTCTTCACCGGCTTAGCCGGGCTACCCACTGCCACCACATCGGGCGGCAGATCGTGGAACGCGCTGGCCCGCGCGCCCAGGATCGTGCGGTCTCCGATCGTGACTCCCGGGCCGACGAAGGCGTCCGCCGCGATCCATACATCATCACCAATCTTGATCGGGGGCCGCAGCAGTTCCATCCGGCGCGTGCGGGTTTCATGAGTGCCGGCGCAGATATGGGCGTATTGGCTGATAGTCACAAATCGGCCGATGGTCACGGGGCCGAGGCAATAAAGAATCGCATAATCACCAACTACCGAATGATCGCCGATGGTCAGGTTCCAGGGGATTTCCACGCGGACCGTGCGACGAACGCGCACGCCCTGGCCGAGCTTGGCGCCGAAGAGTTTGAGCAAAAAGACCCGCCAGCCGTAGGCGTTGTGGGGTGAGAGGCAAAAGACGGTGCCCTGAACCGTGCCCCAAGTTAAGCGGGCCGCCTTCTGCTTGAATGTCCACGGGCTGGATTGCCTCATCACGGATCTGCCTTTCCTTTCGACGCTGATCTGAGGAGCCCCTTCGCGAACCATGTCGGCCGGACCGAATAGCATAGGCTTCGCGCTTATAGCCAGGGCGCTGGTCGGCGCGGTGGAACCGTTGGGCGCGATGGGCCCATTCGGTAACGCCGCCGGTTTGGGGCCGGTGAGTTGCAACCCCCCTTCCGGCACGGCCAGCCCGTCGCCGGCAATCTGCTCTTTTCCCTGCGACCAGAGCAAATCCTGGTATTTCATGCGAATGAACAATTCATAGCTGCTGATGAACAGGCAAAAACACAGTCCCGCCTGCCGATCCAGAAACCCGCCGCGCAGGACATACATATAAAAAAACCGGAACGCCCACGGAGTGGCGATCTTGGTGGCCAGCCGATATTTGACGAAGCGGCGTCGCGCGACGCGATCGGTAAAGAATCGCCTAAAGCCGGGCCAGGGTTCGACGTGGTGGTAAAGCTCGCGGGCTTCGAGCGTCGAATAGCGATTATGCTTGGCGATGTAATGTTCCAGGCCGCGGCGGTCTTCGTGGCGCATCAGCCCGCGCAGGTGGCCGATGGAGCCGTGGACGATCATGTGCTCATGCACCTGCCGATCCTCGTAGCGGGCATGCCCGCGCTTGAAGAGGCGGATGTTCCAGCTTGGAAAATAGCCGCAATGCTTGATGGGACGCCCCATGAAAATGAGCACGCGATTGAGGCGAAAGGCCGCTTCCTTCACGTCCTGCGGCGGACGCGAAACGACGCCGCGGATTTCCTCGGCCAGCTCGGGCGTGAGGGCTTCGTCGGCGTCAAGGATAAGCGTCCAGGGCGACTCCAGCGGCAGATTGTCCAGGCCCCAGTTTTTCTGGGCGGCGTAACCTTCCCAGGCGTGGGTGAAGACGCGCGCCCCCGATTTTTCGGCGATTGCCGCGGTCCGATCGGTCGAATGACTGTCCAGAACGAAGACATTCCGGGCCAATCCAGCCACGCTGGCCAGTGTCGCCGGCAGGTTCAGTTCTTCGTTATGGGTCAGAATCAGGACATCGAGCATAGAAACCCGGTATCATTATCGAACCGCCGCCGCCCCGTCGCAACTTGATGAGAATCGGCGGCTTGGCATAAGGGTTCAAGAGTTCAAAAGTTAAAGGCCTTAACCGGCGATGGCGGCGCTTCAACCCTTAAACCCTTGAACGCTTAAGCCCTTAAGCCCTTAACCCCAATCGCGCTAAGCGATTGCTCCATTGGGTACAATAACTTCAATCGTCCAATGGACCCAGCCAAACCACTGCGAATCCTCCATCTGACCGCCGCCAGCGAAGCCGGCGGCCTCAGCCGGTATATCCTGGACCTTTGCCAGGGGTTGCACGATCGCGGGCATCAGGTGGCCGTCGCCGGAGGGCGCGGGGCGTGGCATGAGAAGTTCGCACAGGCGCCCTGGCCGTGGATTGATCTGCCGTTGAATGGCGGGCCAATGCGACTATGGCTGGCAGGGCGAGAGCTGCGCCGATATCTGGCTGAGCATGTTGTCGATGTCGTGCACACTCACTATCGGCGGACGACGCTGGTCGCGCGCCGCGCAATGCGGCCGGGCAATCCGCCGATTCTCCACACGGTCCACCTGCCGGAGATTCCCCTCGCCGGCCCGCGCGGTTGGTTCAGCGATTTTGGGGATTATGTTCACGCCCCGTCGGCGGGCGTGGTGCGATGGCTGGCCGAGTGTGCCCAAGTTCCCCGCGAGCGCATTACACTCATTCCCCACGGCGTGAATATATCGCGATTTCCCCGGCGAAATGCGGCAGTACAGGCCGCGGCGCGAGCGGAGCTAGGACTGTCGCCCGATGCGACAATCGCCGCGTTTGTGGGACGACTGGATACGCCGAAGAATGCCGATTGGCTGCTGGATGTCGCAGAAAGTGCGCGCGGACCGTTGCGGGGGTTAAAGATTCTCGTCGCGGGTGACGGGCCGGATGCGGCGGGATTGCGGCAAGCGATTGCACAAAAACAATTGACGGGATCGGTGATTCTGCTTGGCGAACGGGACCCGCTACCGGTCTATCAGGCCGCCGACGCCCTGCTGCTGCCCTCGCTCAGGGAAGGATTCGGCCTGGTCTGCGCCGAGGCCATGTGTGTCGGCGTTTCGGTTCTTCGCACGCGAACGGCAGGTACAGAGGAGTTGATTGTTGAAAACGTCACTGGCCGAAGCTGCGCGATCGACCGGAAGACATTTGCCGCCGCGGCACTGGAATTTCTTGGCGATCGGGAAAGCCTTGCGCGAATGGGAACAGCAGCGGCGCAGCACATTCGCCACGGTTTTTCGCTGGATACGCAGATTGAGCGGACGATTGAGCTTTATCGGACTATAACCGCGCGACAGGCGGGCCAAGCACAGCGGACCTAGAGGCAAGGACTGAGGATGATCGACCAGCCGCGATTGTTGGTTATCGCGCTCCTCCTCGCCGCGGCGACGATGGCCGTCATCGTCCTGCGGGGAGCTGACTTGCGCGGCTGGGCGAGGGGGTTTTTCTTTGCCGGACTGATTTTTCTGGCCGTCGCGTGCGGAAAGCCAGTCTGGATTTCGCCATCGGTCGAGCCAGTCGCGGTAATGGTTGATCTTTCCCCCAGCACGCGCGGAGCGGCGTACCGCGATCCGACGCTTCTGCGCCGCCGGCTGGGAGAACTGCTGGGCGCGACGCCTTACCAATTGTTTTTCTTCGCACAGAAAACGACGACCGGGTCGCTGGAGACCGCCGCACCGCTTGCAGAGATGCCAGCCGATGAAACGGATTTCAATCCGCCTCCCGCGGCGGCAATTGTGCTGTTCAGCGACGGCCGATTTTCCGCTAGCGGCGACGCTCCATCAATTTATCCAGTGCTCGATCCGATGCTTGAGAACACAGCCGATGCCGCCATCACCGGGATGAATATTTCCGGCGACAATGTTTTTGTTTCAGTGACCAACAACGGCCCGCCGCGAACATTGACCCTGCACGGGGTCGCCGGACCAACGACATTTCCGGTGACGGCGAATGAGACGATTGTGCGTCCGATCGCCCGCGGCGCCGACCGCATCCTCGCCGAGCTTTCCGGCAGCGATTTGTGGCCGGAAAATAACGCGATGTCGATC
>JBEKYH010000074.1:0-13762 GCA_049511115.1 Tepidisphaeraceae bacterium
GTGGTGAGATTCATATTTGCACCTTTGTGTTGGCCCCAGCCGCAACCGGAGCCGCGGACGAAGCCGGCGCCGCAACCGCCGTGGGTTTCGCCGAAGTCGGAGTTTCAGCCAATTGGTGATAGAGGGCATAGCGATCAGCCACTTGCCGCTGGGCGCCTTGAAGCAGCGTCTTGTATCGGTCTGGGTTGCGCTGCTCGACCATGCGGAAGCGCGTCTCGTTGGCCATGAACTGCGCCAACTGGTTGTTGGGCGCGCCCGAATCCAACTGCAGCGCCGGCAGGCCCTCCGCATGACGCCGCGGATCGTACCGGTAAAGCGGCCAGTATCCGGTGGCTACGGCCGACTTTTGCTGCTCCGGTCCAGATACCAGTGGATACCCGTGCGCGATGCAGTGGCTGTACGCGATGATCAGCGCCGGCCCGGGATAGGAGATGGCCTCCTGGAATGCCTTGACGGTATGCACATCCTTGGCGCCAAAGGCGATCTGCGCGACATACACATTTCCATACCCCATGGCGAGCAAGCCGAGGTCCTTCTTCGGGGAACTCTTGCCCGCCGCGGCGAACTTGGCCGCCGCGCCGATGGGCGTGGACTTGGACTGCTGCCCGCCGGTGTTGGAATAAACTTCCGTATCCAGCACCAGGACCTTGACATCCGCTCCCGAAGCCAGCACATGATCGAGCCCGCCGTAGCCGATGTCATAGGCCCACCCATCGCCGCCCACGATCCAGACGTTCTTATTGACCAGATAATCGGCCATAAGGGCAAGACGTGCCGCTTCGGCAGAATGCGAATCGCTGCAAGTCGTCAGCCGCCGCCGCAAATCCGCAACCAGCGTCCGCTGCGTGGCGATCCCCGCCTCTGTCGATTGGTCCGTCCGGAACAGCTCATCAACGAATTCTTCATCGAGAATCGGCTCCAGTTTCCGCAGAAGCTGCCTTGCCTGTGCGGCGTGCTGATCGACCGCCAGGCGAATGCCCAGGCCGTATTCGGCATTGTCTTCAAACAGCGAATTGCTCCACGCCGGGCCGCGGCCTTCGTGATTCGTGCAATACGGCGTGGTCGGCAGGTTGCCGCCGTAAATCGAAGAGCAGCCCGTGGCGTTGGCCACCAGCAGGCGGTCGCCGACCAACTGCGTGAGCAGTTTGATATAAGGCGTTTCGCCGCAGCCGGCACAGGCGCCGGAGAATTCAAACAGCGGCTGCAAAAACTGCGATCCCTTCAGATCAAGCCGGACCTTCGAGCGGTCAGTTTCCGGAATGTTCAGAAAGAATTTGAAGTTCTCCGCCTCGCGCTCGCGGAGCGGCGCCTGCGGAGCCATGTTGATGGCCTTGCGCTTGGGCATCGACTTATCCTTGGCCGGGCAGATGGCCACGCAAAGCCCGCACCCGGTGCAATCCTCCGGCGCCACTTGCAGTGAGTATTTCATGCCGCCAAGGTCCGGGGCCTTGTAGTCCACCGAGGCAAATCCCCGCGGCGCGCCGGCCAGCGATTCTTCCGAATAGACCTTGGGGCGAATCGCCGCGTGCGGACAGGCAAACGAACACTTGTTGCACTGGATACAAAGCTCCGATTCCCACACAGGAATTTCCGTCGCGATGTTGCGCTTTTCCCAGCGCGTCGTTCCCACCGGCCAGGTTCCGTCGACCGGCATGGCGCTGACCGGCAGAAGGTCGCCCTTGTTCGCCAGCATCAGCGCCGTCACGTTCTTCACAAAATCCGGCGCTTCGGCGGGCATCAGCGGCGGCAGAGGTTTGCCGGGAGTAAATTGCGACGGAATTTGCAATTCATGCAGGTGAACCAGCGTCCCATCCACAGCGGCAAAATTCTTCTGCACCATCGCCGCGCCTTTTTTGGCATACGTCTTTTCAATCGCCTTCTTGATCTTGGCAATCGCCTGCTCGCGCGGCAGCACGCCGCTGATGGCAAAAAAGCAGGTCTGCATCACCGTGTTGATGCGCCCACCCATCCCCGCCTCTTTCGCCGCTTTGTACGCATCAATGACATGCACCTTCAGTTTCTTCTGCACGATCTGCTGCTGCACCTCGGCCGGTAAGTGGCTCCATACCAACTCCGTTTCATATGGAGCATTTAACAGCAACACACCGCCTTCCTTGGCGTAGCCGATGATGTCATAGCGTTCGAGGAAATTGAACGAGTGGCAGGCCACGAAATTGGCCTGGCGAATCAGATAGGCCGAACGAATCGGCCTGGGGCCAAAGCGCAGGTGGCTGATCGTTATCGCTCCCGACTTCTTGGAATCGTAAACAAAATAACCCTGCGTATTAAACTCCGTCTCCTCGCCGATGATCTTGATGGAGTTCTTGTTGGCGCCCACGGTGCCGTCCGCGCCCAGGCCGAAGAAGACGGCGCGGAAGACGTCATCGGGTTCGATATCGAAATTCTCCGCCTCCGGAAGAGAAAGCTTCGTCACATCGTCGTTAATGCCCACCGTGAATTGCAGCTTGGGTTTGGCCTTCTTCAGCTCATCAAACACACCCTTAATCATGGCCGGCGTGAATTCATGGGATGAAAGCCCATAGCGCCCCCCTACCACCACCGGCTGCTTGGCGAATTTATTGATCCCCATGAACTGTGCGGCATAGAGCGCCCCGACGATATCCATGAACAGCGGTTCGCCAATCGCGCCCGGCTCCTTGGTCCGGTCCATGACGGCAATGGATTTAACACTGGCCGGCAGCGCGGCACTCAATCGCTCCACGGAAAACGGCCGGTACAGCCGCACCTTCACAACGCCGACTTTCTCGCCGTCGGCGATGAGCCGGTCGATGGTCTCGTGCGCCGTTTCCGCGCCCGATCCCATGATGACCATCACGCGCTCCGCCTGCGGATGGCCGACGTATTCAAATAGTTTGTACTGCCGCCCCGTCAGCGCCGCGAATCGAGCCATCACCTTCTCCACGGTGTCGGGGCAGGCCAGGTAGAAAGGATTCGCCGCCTCGCGCGCCTGGAAAAACGTGTCCGGATTCTGTGCCGTGCCGCGAATCGCCGGATGGTCCGGCGTGAGGGCGCGCCTGCGATGCGACTCCACCGCGGCCGGATCGATCATGGCCCGCAGATCGTCGTCGGTCAGCAACTCCAGCTTTTGAATTTCGTGCGAAGTTCGGAACCCGTCGAAGAAATGCAGGAACGGCACGCGCGTTTCCAGCGTCGCCGTGTGCGCGATGGCCGCCATGTCATGCGCCTCCTGCACGCCATTCGAGCAGAGCATGGCGAAGCCCGTCTGCCGGCAGGCCATCACATCCGAGTGATCCCCGAAGATGGACAGAGCGTGCGTCGCCAGCGTCCGCGCCGACACGTGCATGGCCAGCGGCGTCAGTTCGCCGGCGATCTTGTACATGTTGGGGATCATCAACAGCAGGCCCTGCGAAGCCGTGAACGTGGTGGCCATCGCCCCCGCCTGCAGCGCGCCGTGCATGGCGCCGGCGGCGCCCCCTTCCGATTGCATTTCCACCACGCGCGGGATCATTCCCCAGATGTTGCGCTTTCCCTGCGCCGACCATTCGTCCGCGAACTCCCCCATCGCCGAGGACGGCGTGATTGGGTATATTGCGATGACTTCACTGAGCCGATGGGCTACGGACGCCGCGGCTTCGTTGCCCTCCAGGGCGATGATCTGACGCGTGGGGGATGGCATAGCAAAATCCTTTCGCCGACGGTGATGAATCGCTGCTAAAAGGGGGAGCGATCCAGATCGGCGTCTTACCTTCAATAGTTTCGGATGCGCGGCGTTTCACAACCATCGGGCCAAGAAATACTTTGCGCCTAGGTGGTATCCCCTATTAACAGTAGCGGATTTTCTCCGGCTTCCTCTTGGCGCGGCAGGTCGTAAACTTTGCCCCCAATGGAAGGATGATATTACGATGTTCAAGTCGGGGGCGCGGTCGCGGAGGCGATGAAAAAGGAGCGACGGCCGCGAATGGATTGGAATGAATCTACCACAACGAGTGACGCCCTATGATCGCACCCTCAAAACAACCATCCATGCCCTCGCCTGACAAGCGATGGAAAATCGTCGATGCCACGATGCGGCGGCATGGATACGTCGGCAACTGCCTGATTGAAACACTGCACACCGCCCAGGAATCCTTCGGCTATCTCGACGAAACCGCCCTGCGATTCGTCGCCGGCTCCCTCAGCCTGCCCACCAGCAAGGTCTACGGCGTCGCCACCTTTTATCACCATTTCATGCTCAAACCGCAGGGCAAGCACGCATGCGTGGTCTGTCTGGGAACGGCCTGCTACATCAAGGGTGCCGGCAAACTGCTGGATACGCTGGAGGCCAAATACGGAGTCAAGCCCGGCCAGACCACCAGGGACGGTGAGCTTTCCGTCCTGACCGCTCGCTGCCTCGGCTCTTGTGGCCTCGCCCCGGCCGCGGTGCTCGACGGAACCATGCTCGGAAAAATCGGGGCCGAAGATTTGCTGAATCGCGTCGCAAAGCAGGTGAGCCAATGACCATTGACGAACTCGAAGAAATCGCACAGATCGAAAAGGACTCGTGCGCCAAGTGTCCCAACACGCTGAATGTCTGCGTCGCCGCCGGCTGCCTTTCCTCGCAGAGCGATAAGGTGATGGAAGCGCTGGAGGAACAGGTCAAAGTCAAGGGTCTACAAGGCCAATGCAAGATCAAAGGCGTCGGCTGCATGGGCCTGTGCGCCGCCGGCCCGCTGGTTTCGCAGCCATCAAAGAATCTGATGTATCAGGGCGTGACCGCGGCCGATGCGGCGGACGTAGTAGATGCCGCCAACGCCGGGACGACCGTCGAACGCCTGCACTGCCCGACGGATGTGCCGTTCTTCACGCGGCAGAAAAAGATTGTCCTGGAAAATTCAGGCACGATCGACCCCGAGCGCATCGAGGAGTACATCGCCGCCGACGGATACGTGGCCCTTCACAAATCCCTCACCACCATGACGCCCGCGGAGGTCACCGCCCAGGTGACGCGCAGCGGCATTCGCGGCCGCGGCGGCGCTGGCTATCCAACCGGCTTGAAATGGAGCATGGTGGCCAAAGCCGTCTCCCCCACCAAGTACGTTATATGCAACGCCGACGAAGGCGACCCCGGCGCGTTCATGGACCGCAGCGTGCTCGAAAGTGATCCTCATCGCGTGCTGGAAGGCATGGCCATCGCCGCCTACGCCGTCGGCGCCAGCCACGGATACATCTACGTCCGTTCGGAATATCCGCTCGCCGTGAAGCGCCTCAAGATCGCCATCCGCCAGGCGGACAAGCAGGGTTTACTCGGCAACAACATTTTCGGCACGCCTTTCAGCTTTAAAATTGATATTCGCCTGGGCGCCGGAGCCTTCGTGTGCGGCGAGGAGACGGCGCTCATCGCCAGCATCGCCGGCCAGCGCGGCCAGCCCCGCCCGCGCCCGCCGTTCCCCGCCGAAAGCGGCCTGTGGGAAGCGCCGACGCTTATCAACAACGTAGAGACCTTCGCCAATATCGCGCCCATCCTGCGCAACGGCGGCGACTGGTACGCCGCCATCGGCACCGAAAAGAGCAAGGGAACCAAGACCTTCGCCCTCGCCGGCAAGGTCGCCAACACCGGCCTGATCGAAGTGCCGATGGGCATCACCCTGCGGGAAATCATCTTCGACATCGGCGGCGGCATCCCCGACGGAAAGAAATTCAAGGCCGTCCAGACCGGCGGCCCTTCCGGCGGTTGCATCCCCGAGCAGTTCCTCGACATGCAGGTCGATTACGACTCGCTGGCCAAGGTCGGCTCCATCATGGGTTCCGGCGGCATGATCATCATGGACGAAACCTCCAGCATGGTCGATGTGGCCCGCTTCTTCATGGAATTCTGCATGACCGAGTCCTGCGGCAAATGCGTCCCCTGCCGCGTGGGCACCGTGCAGATGCACGATCTGCTGAAAAAGATCATTGACCGCCAGGGAAGCAGGCAAGACGTGAAGCTCCTGGAAAAACTGTGCGACATGGTCAAGCACACCAGCCTGTGCGGCCTGGGGCAAAGCGCGCCCAATCCGGTGCTCACCACGCTCCGATATTTCGGCAATGAATATGACGAACTGCTTTCCCCCGATGCTTCCGCCGGCGAACCGGTCGCAGCCGGCGCGGTTGGGATTGCCGCAAAGGAGACAGCTCGATGAGTGCTTCAAACGTAGTAGTCACGCTGAAGATTGACGGCAAGGACGCCAGCGGCCGAGCCGACGAGACAATTCTGGATGTCTGCCGGGAAAACAAAGTACCTATCCCGACCCTCTGCTATCTGGAGGGTCTGTCGGGCTGGGGCGCCTGCCGCCTCTGCCTCGTGGAGATCAAGGGCGTCAACAAACTGCTGCCAGCCTGCATGACCAAAGTCACCGAAGGGATGGAAGTCACCACGACTTCCGAGCGCCTGCGGGGCTATCGGCGCATGATCGTGGAGATGCTCTTTTCCGAGCGCAACCACGTCTGCTCGGTATGCGTCTCCAACGGCCACTGCGAATTGCAGGACCAGGCCAAGCGCATGGAAATCACCCACCTGGAGATCCCCTACCGCTATCCAACGCTTTCCTTCGACGCCTCCAACGACCTGTTCCGCCTCGACCACAACCGTTGCATCCTCTGCACGCGGTGCGTGCGTGTGTGCGACGAAGTCGAAGGCGCGCATACATGGGATGTCGCCGGCCGCGGCGTGGAGTCGCGCGTGATCATTGATCTCGACCAGCCCTGGGGCGACTCAACCAGTTGCACAGGCTGCGGCAAATGCGTGAGCGTCTGCCCGACCGGCGCACTCACGCGCAAGGGAACCGGTGTGGCGGAAATGAAAAAAGACGGCGACTTCCTGCCGTACCTGACCAAGATGCGAGAAAACCAATCATGAGTGAGCAACCCATAACCAAAGTTCGCCTGGCGACCGTTTGGCTCGACGGCTGTTCCGGCTGCCACATGTCGTTCCTCGACATGGACGAGCGCCTGCTCGCCCTGGCCGGCTCGATCGACCTGGTCTATAGCCCGCTGGTCGACAATAAAATATTCCCCGAATCCGTTGATGTGACCCTCGTCGAAGGGTCGGTCAGCACCGACGAAGAAATCATCAAAATCCGCAAAATCCGCAAGCACACCAAGTTTCTCATATCGCTCGGCGACTGCGCCGTGACCGGCAATGTGCCGGCCATGCGCAACCCATTTGGGCCCGAAGCCTGCTACGACCGGGCGTTCATCGAGAACACGGCCATTCAAAAACAAAGACCCACGTACCGCCTGCCGACTCTGCTCGATCGCGTGCGCCCCGTCCACGAAGTGGTGCAGGTCGATCTCTTCGTCCCCGGATGTCCGCCGCCGGCCGGCGCCATCCATTTTGTCCTCAGTGAACTGCTCGCCGGGCGAATGCCCAATCCCGCGGCGGTCACGCGATTCGGCCTGTAAGAAAGGTGTTGGTCATGCCACGCGAAATTGTCATTGATCCGGTGACGCGCATCGAAGGTCACGCCAAAATCACTCTCGAGCTGGACGAATCCGGCTCGGTAACCAACGCGATGTTTCACGTCACCCAGTTCAGGGGATTTGAAAAGTTCTGCGAAGGCCGCCCCCTGACGGAGATGCCGTCTCTGATGGCCCGCACCTGCGGCATCTGCCCCGTGAGCCATCTCACCGCATCCGCCAAAGCCTGCGACGAATTGCTCTCGGTTAAAATCCCCGAAACCGCCGTTCACCTGCGGCGCCTGATGAACCTGGCGCAAGTCGTGCAATCGCACGCCTTGAGTTTCTTCTACCTCTCCTCGCCCGACTTGCTCATGGGCTTTGATTCCGATCCCGCCGGCCGCCATCTCTTTGGCGTCTTCAAGGAAAACCCCCAGCTTGCCCGCGACGGCATCCGCATGCGCCAGATCGGCCAGACCGTCATTGAAATTCTCGGCGGCAAACGCATCCACCCGGCCTGGGCCGTTCCCGGCGGCGTGAACCGGGCGCTCAGCGCCGAGGATCGCGACAAGCTGCTCGCCATGATGCCCGAGGCCCTGGAGATCGGCCGCCGCACCCTGCAATGGTACAAACGCATCGCTGATAAATTCACCGCCGAAGCCCAGAGCTTCGCCAACTTCCCCTCCCTCTTCATGGGCCTGGTCACCGACTCCGGCGGCCTTGAGCATTACGACGGATGGCTCCGCGTGGTCGACGCCAAGGGCGAAGTCATCCTCGATAAATTCCAGCCGCGCAATTACCAGGAGATCATCGACGAAGCCGTCGAACCTTACAGCTTTGTCAAGTTCCCCTATTTCAAGAAGCTCGGCTATCCCCAGGGCGTCTATCGCGTCGGCCCGTTGGCGCGCCTCAACATCATCGATCATTGCGGCACGCCCATCGCCGACCAGGAATGGGCCGAATTCCGCCAGATCCAGCGCGGAGCCGTGCTCAGTTCCTTCCACTACCATCACGCCCGGCTCATTGAGATCATTTTCGGCATCGAAATGATGGAGCGGATTCTCAAAGACCCCAACATCCTGGACACCAAGGTTCGCGCTCGCGCCCGTCCCAATCAAACCGAGGGCATCGGCGTCTCCGAGGCCCCGCGCGGCACCCTCATCCACCACTACCGCATCGACGATAACGGCCTCATGGTCTGGGCCAATCTCATCATTGCCACCGGCCACAACAATCTCGCCATGAACCGCGGCATCCTTCAGGCCGCCCAGCATTTTGTGGACTCCAACAAGATCGCCGAAGGCGCCCTCAATCGCGTCGAAGGGATCATCCGCTGCTACGATCCATGCTTGTCCTGCGCGACACACGCGATTGGGAAAATGCCCTTGCGAATCCGGCTCGTGCGCCCCAATGGAGAGGTCGTTCATGAACTCTCCCGAGACTGAGTTCACGGTCCTCGTGATCGGCTACGGCAACGCACTGCGCGGCGACGACGGCGTCGGCCGCGAGGTGGCGCGGCGCCTGGAGGAGCGAGCGCTTCCCGACGGCATAAACGTTCTCAGCGTGCATCAACTTTTGCCTGAATTGGCCGAACCCATTAGCCGCGCGGCGCGGGTGATTTTCATCGACGCCGACGCCGAACTCCCCGCGGGAGAATTTCGCAGCCGCGCCGTGTCTCCATCCAAACCGGTGCATGCCGCCATCGGCCACCACCAAACTCCCGGCGAGATTCTGCGCCTCGCCCACGATCTTTACGGATATGCTCCGCCGGCGACGCTCTGGAGCGTCGGCGGTGAGAACTTTGGATATCAGGATCGGCTATCCCCGATCGTGCACCGAGCGCTGCCGGGGCTAATTCAGGAATTGCTGCATGCCATCGGCGCGCCTTGCGAGCCGCTCTCCACCCATTGACCCTCGCGCCGCCTGAGCGGCGCGCCGGCCCTCTTAATCCGCCCCTTCGTGGTCCGGACCGACGAAATCCGATCCCTCATAGCTCGCCCCCTCGTAAAACGAGAAGGTGTGCCCGCATTGCGGCTGGTCGCTGAATTCCGACCGTGTCCCCGCATGAGCTTGCTCAAGAGAATCCTCGTGGCTCGTCTGCCCGCGAAGCGTTTGCCGAAGCGCTCGTCGATTGGCCGCGCCCTGATCGGCATAGAGAGCCTTGCTGTTCCTCCGTGTAGCCATACAAACTCCTTGTTGAGATTCATCTATACTATTGGCTATATTCCAACTTCCGGCCATAGGGAACTTTCCGCGAGTCGCATTAGGTCCAGAATCCTATGTCGGCTGGATCTTCCGTAGCAGCCTGTGGCTGGTAGGAACGGATCATTGGTCCAATCGCACGCCCGCGATTATGCTCATCCGCGCCAGATCAGCCGCGTTAATCGCCTGCGTTTTGGCCATGAGATTGGCCCGATGATTAGCCACCGTCTTGATTGAAATGCCCATGCTGGCCGCGATTTGCTTATTGGACTGCCCGGACACAACGCGTTTAAGCAGGTCCAGTTCGCGCTGCGTAAGGGTTTCGATCCTTCGCCGGATATCCGCCGTCTGGGCGCGCCGATGGTAAAGCTCGGTGGATGTTTTGATCTCCCGCCGAATCGCCTCGATCAATTTGCGCGGCTCAAAGGGCCGCTGAACCACGTCCACGGCCCCCAGCTTCATGCCGTCCACCGCCGTCTCGACATCGCCCTGTTCGCTGATAATCACCACTGGGATATCGCAGCCATGCGCGTGCAACTGCCTCAAACTCTCCATCCCCCGCATGTCGGCAATTCCCAGGTTCAATACGCAACATCCCGGCGACATCAAATCCGCCTCCTCCAGGAATCGTCGCGCCGAGTCGTAGGCACGCGCCGTCAGTGACGCCGACTCCATCATCATTAACAGGCTTGCTCGCGTGTCCCCGTGGGTCTCAATGATGTGGACGGTCGCCGCTTCGCTCAAGACGACGCTCCTTCAAATAGGCACGAACGTGGCGTAGCCTTGATGCTCTGCCGGCTGTTCGATGCGACAAGGCATTGATATGCCGTCCAAGCGTATCGCCATCGCCCCATACTGTCTACGTCGGAGGTTCCTATCCCGGAGTATTGAGCCTGGAAATGAACTGCGCAAGTTGGTTGATCGACAGCGGATAGGTCATGTTTTCCACGCCGGCGCGCTGGACGGGCGGATGCTCGCCATCGCTCCGGGCGGTGAGGCTCAGGATGGGCACGTGCGCCCCGGATTGGGCGCAGGCGCGCAAAACGTCGGGCAGCGGAGATTCACCCGATGGCGGAGCGAGCACGACCAAGCCATGAATGTCGTGAAGTTCGTCGTATTTTCCAAGGTGCTCAACGATTCTCACCTCCGCCAGGCTCGCCAGCGCCGCCGCGAGCGGATCCAACGGGGCAAATTGACTGGGCCGAAGATACAGTACATTCACCTCGCGGTGCGCACACAGCGGCTTGGACAGCGCGGCCGCCTGGTCCGATCCCAGATTGGCCAGCATGCTCACCGTGGTGATCGCTTCGGATCGAATCGCGCCGGTATTCAGCTCTGATGAGGAGATCAGCGCGCTGCGGCAATCGTTCTGCGCAATCGGCATAATCAGGCATTGCGCCGAAGAGCCTAGCAGCATGCCGTGAGCGAGAAAATCCGCGATGGCCAGCGACCGCGGAAGCATCCGGTCGTGGGCGTCCAGCGGCGATCCCACATAGGCGGCGAATTGTTCAATAGGCTCAGTAACCACCGACGGGAACTTCATTTTCTCCAGCAGCGCCTTCATCAATTCCGCGTAAGAAATGCCAAATACCTGCGGAAGCAGTTCGTAGACCGGCGCCTGAGCCTGCCGCGCGTAATCCATCGCCCCGGCGAATTCAGTGGGGAATCTCTGCCGCAGCAGGATTTCCCCCAGATCATGGCACAGCCCCAGCAGATGCGGCAGACCCGGCGGCGTGGAATCGCTCTTGGGCACGATGCGCGTCATCACCGCCGATGCCGCAAAGGCGTGCTGCCAGCAACGCAGCAAATCCATGCCGTCCGACCGATCCGCTGGAAACGCCTTGAACACCGATGCTGTCGCCGCCAGATCACGCACCGCGCTCACGCCCACGACACGGACGGCGTCATCGACGCTCGCCACGCGCGTCTTGCTCCCCACATAGGCGGCCGAAGCGGCAAGTTGGATAATCCGCGTAGCGAGGATCGGATCCTGCCGAACCACCGCCGATATCTCCCCAATATTCGCCTTGGCAGAGGCGCTGATCGTGGCTATCTGGCCCACCACTCCCGCCAGCGATTTGGCGGATTCAATCTCCGCCAAACCCGCAAGCGTCGCGTCACGCGTCACCAGATTTGGGACTTGCATGGAGGAGATATCCATTTTGGCTATGGCCGGTTGTTTTGGTTTGGGCGCCGGCGGCTCCGCTGCGGCAGTCGCCGCGGGTCCCGGCGTATCCACTGCGTGCGGCGCATGCGCCGCTTGAGCTGCCCCGTGCCCGCGCCTCTGAGAAAGGGCCTGCCCGACCCGGCTCAGCATTTCCGGCATGGAAAACCTCTCTTTCAGCACATAGCTTGAAATACCCAACCGGCTCGCTTCAAGAATCACATCCTTCGATGTCGTGGTGGTCAGCATGATCACCGGAATATTCTTCCAGCGCGCATCCGCGCGCAGCGCCTTGAGAAACTCAAGGCCCCCCATCTTGGGCATTTCATTGTCGAGCAGCACCAAATCAGGCGCGCCTTTTTCAAGCTGAATCAGCCCCGCTTGGCCGTCGGTGGCCGACGCGATCACAAAACCCTGGCCGCGCAATGCGACACAGACCAGTTCGCGGCACAGCGACGAGTCGTCAATCACCAGAACGCTCGGCGCGACCTTGCGGCGTGTCCCGTGCGTGAGCGAGTTCGGCGCCGCGCTGCGCGCTGCGTGGGGAGCAATGTTCATTCTCTTTTCCTCATCTTCATCTAAGAAGTCGGACCGCCAGGGCGCGCACTCAATGGCCCTAGGCGCGAATGGGTATAAATCCCTATTCGGTGACCCGACACACAGGTCGATGAAAACTGGCCGCCAAACAGCGGTTGGAGATTACGACCATGCGCCAAGTCATTGAATTGATGGAACGATGCGCGTCCAGCGTTGCCGCTGCACATCCGGATGATTTATCACTGTTAGCGCAATTACACACCGATTTGTTGTCCGTCCGCCTGCTCACCCTGGAGGATGAGCAGCACAAATCCGCCGATGCCTTGCCGCAGGCAGCCAACAATGCCGAGCTGACCGCGACCCTGGTCGAGCGGCTGATACTCAGAGACGTCGAAAACGCCGAGGACACGCTTGCTCAAATCAATCAGCGGGTCAAGGATTTACTCGCCCTCGTGGCCGGCCCAACCCCGGCGTCGCCGCCAACGGCCAGCGCGCCCTCCACAAAGGCCCTAGCGCCCTCGCCCGCCGCGCACCCGGCCATCGCCGAGGAAAAACAGATCACTGAAGACGACGCCCCGCTCGCGATTGAGTTCGTCGGCGAAGCCGTCGGTCATCTCGACTCTGCCGAAGCCAGCCTGCTGAAACTGGAAGAAGACCCGACCGATGCCGACGAAGTCAATGCCGTCTTCCGCGCCTTTCATACCATCAAGGGCGTGGCCGGATTTTTGGAATTGAAGCAGATCGGCGCCCTCGCCCACGCGGCGGAAACTTTGCTCGACCTGGCCCGAAAGGGAAAGACCCAGCTCGTCGGCCCGCGCCTCGACGTGGTGCTCGAGGCGCGCGATGCCATGCGGCAAATGGTGGACGCGGTCGAGAGCGCCGCCAAGTCAACCTCCGTCCCGGGGAAACAGGAAGGCCTCGCCGCCCTCCTCCAGCGCCTCGAGGCCGCCACGCACGGCGGCGCCATCCCGGCCTCCGCCGCTGGCCCAGCGCCGGCGCCCGCCCCCAGCGCGCCGTCCTCGCCCTCGGCGGCGCCAACTCAAACAACACCGGGACCCGAGCCAGTGGCTCCGCCGATCCAAACCCCGGCGCCTGCGCCATCGCCCACGCCCGACCACGCAACGGAGCCGGCGCACCCCGCGGTCACAGCGACTGCCAACTCCGCCGACGGCGTTGTCAAAGTCTCCACCAGCCGCCTCGACACATTGATCGACGCCGTCGGCGAGCTCGTCATCGCCCAGGCCATGGTCGCTCAGGACCTCGTCGGCGGCGCCGCCGGCGGCGACCAGCGCCTCATGCGCAATCTCTCGCAACTCGGAAAAATTACCCGCGGCCTGCAGGACCTTTCCATGTCCATGCGCATGGTCCCCATCGCCGGCGTCTTCCAGAAGATGGCCCGCATGACCCGCGATCTGGCGCGTAAGGCCGGCAAGGATGTCGAGTTCGTCCAGGTCGGCGGAGAAA
>JBEKYH010000075.1:0-13690 GCA_049511115.1 Tepidisphaeraceae bacterium
CTGGACCGCTGTCCCTCAATGATCTGACGCCGTCCTCAGTCCTTCCCCTATTGCGGCGCGCCAATCCCCCACCCCCCGCCAAGCGCCTTGTACAACGCGACCAGATCCGTCGAGACGCTTTGCTGGCTGAGGGTGAGGGCTTGCTCGCCGGCCAAGAGGGTGTTTTGCGTGGTGAGAACGTCGAGGAACGTGTCCAGGCCGTTCTTGTACAGGTCCTGGGTCATCTGCAGGGCCTTTTGATCGGCGACGACGGCCTGCTCCAGCACGGCGCGGCGATCCTGCTCCTTGGCATAGGCGATCAGCGCATCATCCACTTCCTGGAAGCCGTTCAGCACCGTGGATTCGTAGGTGTAGAATGCCTGGCGCTCCAGGGCGTTTTGCACTTCGATATTCGCCTGGATCGACCCGGCGGTGAAGATCGGCCAGGTGACGCTGGGGCCGAATCCAAAATACCGGCTGTAAATATTGAACAGATTCTTGAACTGGCTGCTTTCAAATCCGAGCGAGCCGGTCAGGGAAAACTGCGGATACAACTCGGACGTGGCCACGCCGATTTCCGCCGACGCCGCGGCTAATTGCCGCTCCGCCATGCGGATGTCCGGCCGGCGGCGCAGCAAATCCGACGGCAACCCCGGCGGCACGTGCGGCGGCCCGAAGGGAATCGGCGCGGGAGTTTCCAGTTCCGATTCCAGCGCGCCCGGTTCGTCGCCGAGGAGGACGCTGAGCGCGTGGATCGTCTGGTGAATCTGTGCCTCCAGATCGGGAAGCTCCGCCTCCGTGGTCATCACCTGCGCTTCTTGCTGCGTGACCGCCAGGTCAGCGGACAATCCGGCGCGATTGAGCGTTTGCACCAGCTCAAGCGATTGCTTCTGCGTGGTGATGTTGTCCTCCGTGATCTCCACCTGTCGCTGCAAACCGCGCAGCGTCACATAGTCGGTCGCGACATCACCCAGGAGTGTAATGAGTACCTCGCGGCGATTTTCGATCTCGACTTCGACATTGGCCTGAGCGGCTTCGACGCCGCGGCGCAGACCGCCGAAGACGTCGATCTCCCAGGAGGAGTCAAACCCGGCCTGATAGAAATCGCTTTCCAGGCTTGCCCCGCCGCCGCCACCTGAAGTGGAAGAGGAAGACGAACCGCCGGAGGAGCCGGTCGATCCGGTGGACGTAGGCACCGACGAACCCCCTCCCGAGCCCAGGTTGTTGCTGCGCCGCGAGTGGTTGTATTGCCCCAGCGCGTCAACGGTCGGGTACAGGGCGGCATTGGAGATGCCCAGCGAGGCCCGCGCCTGCCTGATATTCTGCACGGCCGATTGCAGGGATATGTTGGTCTGCATGGCCTGCCCGATCAGGCGATTCAACTCCGGATCGTTAAAGGTTTCCCACCAGCGCTCCAGTTCCTGCGGCGTGGGGAGATCAGCGAGGTTCACCGAAGGCTGAGACGTGGGCCGAGTCGAGGCCTCGCTGAAATAAGTCGGCGCGGGAAGATTGGGCAGGTGATAATTCGGCCCGACTTCGCACCCGGCTATCGCCACTGCGCCGACAATAACTGCGCTCCAGCGCGCCCGACGTCCTGCCAGCAAGCTTGTCACCACAGATGACCTCCACAAATTCAAACTCAATCGACGCGCCCACATGCACGTTTGGCCCGGCGCCCGCGGCCGTCACGATTGTCCCGATTGTTTCATGACAAATGAAATACTTCGCGCAGCTCCAGCGACACCGGGCTGTTGTCGGGATTGGACGGCATGACCTCTTTCATATGCGCCCACCAGCGGCGGCAGACATCCGTGGATGCGATCGCCGTCCAGCGCTTTTCATCTTCGAGTTCTGCATAACCGAAGAGCTGCCGCGTCTGGGGGTGGAGAAAGATGGAATAGCTGTGAACGCCATGCGCTTTGAGAACGTCTTCCAATTCCTTCCAGATCGGCCGGTGACGCCGTTCGTATTCGGCTTCCTCTCCGGCGTTGACCGACATCACAAATGCCTTGCGTATCATGTATGCTCCCTGCATCTTAGGCACATGTAGGCGGTTAGGCTCACATGCCGGAGCGACAGTGTAACGGCTATTGGGCCTAGGCCAATAGTTTCGCACGCAGGCAATGATTTCATGCTGAAAACGCCCAATAAACCGCCCCGTAATCTGCGGATTATATATGAAGATCGCGACCTGCTGGTCGTCAATAAGCCGGCTGGGTTACTGACCAGTACCGTTCCGCGCGAAAAGCGGCCGACCCTCCTGGCCATGGTGCGCGAATACCTTTACCAGACCGACCGGCGGGCCCGCATGGGCCTCATCCACCGTTTGGACAAGGATGCCTCCGGGCTTTTAGTCTTCTCCAAACAACCCGCCGCTTACGAATCGCTGAAGACCCAATTCTTTCGCCATACCGTCACGCGGCTCTACACGGCAGTCGTTCAAGGCACGCTCGATCCCCAGCGCGGCATCATCCGCTCGCGCCTCATCGAGCGCGCCGATGGGACGGTTTACTCGACGCACAAACATGCCGCCGGGCAGATTGCCGAGACGGAATACGAGGTCTTGGGGAAGATGGCCAATGGTAGATTGCTCGTGCAGGTGAAATTGCAGACCGGGCGGAAGCACCAGGTGCGCGTGCATTTGTCCGAGCGCGGGGCGCCGATTGTCGGGGATTCAATGTATGGCAAAGCCGACAAAGCGGGCCTTCATCTGGCCGCGACAACGCTGGCGTTTGATCATCCCAGAACGGGAAAGCGCGTGGAGTTTCACGCGGAGGCGCCGTTTGGGGTGAGCCTGCACGGCGTAAAAGAGAGATGAACGCCGAGGCGCAGAGACGCCGAGGAAGAAAATGCGGAGGGGGAAATTCGAAATGAATTTGAATTCGTTTATTTCCTGGTCGCGGCCACGAGGAGCACTTCGGCGTCCCATCTTGATTCGGGCCTGTAGATTCCAGTAGACGCATCGGCGGAGACGATTAGCCAGCCATCGACGCCGCTCATTCGGGCGTAGGCCTCCGCGATTGAATTGAAAGGCATGCCAAAACCAAGTGAGAAGTGAAAGGCGTAGCAGGGCTGTTTGCCCGCGCACGCTTGGCCTACCGGGTGTCCACCTCCGGGTCGAATGGCCCGTTCGAAATCATGATCGAGGCCGGCGAGGACCTTCTGCTGGCCCTTCTTGCTGGTGGCGAGCGTGGCGAAGCGCGCGGCGCCTGCGGGAGTAAGTGCCCTCCTCGCAAAGGCGACAAATGTTTTAACGGCAGTCATGTTGGATGAAAGAGTGCGTTCCCCTTGACGATTCACGCGCGACGCGGCGGGTCTCCTCGGGTGACATCTGGGCGGACATACTTGATCCTCTTCCCGGTGCTCGCATGGTAGCAGCGACGCGGATGCTGACCAACCGTATAATTTAGTCGCGTAGGGTGGGCATCGCCCACCTCTCCACGAGCGGATGCGCGCTGCCCGCGCCGCAACGCACAAACCGCCCGCCCCTCCGAGTATAATCCTGCATGTGTTCAACCGCCTCCTCACCGCCCTTGCCGCGCTTTCGTTCGCTCTGGCCATCGCGGCCGGAATCGTCTGCTTCGTGTACTACGTCAACGCACCAGCCGACGACCGGCAATTCATTTCGCACTACCGAAATGATTGGCGGATAGTGCGGGGTAATACGACTTGCGAACTCTCCCTGACCCGCGATGGCTTCGAGTTCGCCTTCACCAGCCTGCGCAGCCCCTATTACGCGTTTACTATCATCGAATACTATTACAGCGCAGTTGTCTTGTTCCTGATCGTGCCGGTCGCGTGGCTCATTCCGTGGCGAAAAGTTCACGCCTCGTTCGTGGACACGGCAGATAAACAACCCGTTGTGATTTATCCACACCCGCGGCAGAGGGCCTTTGTCTCACTGGCGGTCGGCATTCTTGGCTTTCCGATTTATATTGCACTACTCGACGTGTTCGCAGGGTCGGTGGGAGCGCTCCCGCTCGAAGCCGCCATCCCCATTTTCCTACTCTTCTTTTTCGGCTTTCCGCTTGGTTGCGTGGCCTTCGCCTTCGAAGGCCAATCGTGCTGGCGCGGAAGCCGCGTCGGCCACTTGGGAGCGCTCCTTACGGTCTTTTGGTTTGTTCTCTGGATTGACTTATTCCTCGCGATTCCACTGTTAAATTTCTGAGCCGGGCGCGGCAGGGTATGATTGCGGGCGTGTTCAACCGCCTTATCACCGCCGCGGTCGCACTTTCGCTGGCTCTTGCCGTCGCGGTCTCATTCGTGTGGTACACGTACTGCGACGCCCCCGCCGCGCAGATGCCGCCGTCCCTCAACTGGTATGGCCCCGATTGGCAGAACGTCACTCACCAGATTCGCTTTCGGTCGGGAATGACAGAGTACGACCTCTCCCTTACCCAGGCCGGCTTCGAGTTCTCCTGCTTTGACGCGGCTAACCCGAATTCTCCCTCGTTCGTGTACGCTTATTTGGAATATTTTTATAGCGCAGTCGCATTGCTCCTGTTTCTTCCTGCCGCCTGGCTTTATTGGAAACTGCGGAAGCTTTACGGGCTTGAGCCGGCAAACATGCAAAATAGCGACCCCCTTATCTTCTCCCTTCACCGCCGAGGCTGGGCCATTACTTCGCTCGTCGTTGGCGTTCTTGGACTTCCCGTCTACGTTGCAATAATGAGGGCATTCTCGCCTCTTTTTTTTAGTCCCAATCCTCACGACTGGCCGGGCAACACAGTGGCGGTTGTTTTCGCCTTCGTATTCAATTTGCCGCTGGGTTGTCTGGCTTTCGTCTATTGGACGCAATCGCTTTGGCGCAGAACCAGCATCGGAGAAATCGGAGCATTCCTCACCATCACGTGGGTCACGTTGTGGATGGACTTTTTTATCTTCCGTTTTTTCCTCCCTTCACTGCCGTGACAACGGGGCGGAGGCATCGCGTACCATTGCCTGGGCCGGCATTTGGATGGCCTGCTGGCTCAGCGCCATGGTGCTGCCAATGTTCAGTTGATCGGCTTTCCTGCGCGAGTCGGATAGGGGCGAAGGAGTCGTACGATGCGGCAAAGAATGTTCGCGATCCTGGCGGTGCTATTCGTCGCGGGACTTTTGTCAGGCGGATGCCAGCAGATCCAACCGCCGGCGGCAGAGGTAGCGCCGGAGTTGAAGGTAATTGTGGCCATGCCTGGTTTCTTCGCCAATAGGTGGAAAGATCACCCCAACGACTTCCGCGATTGGTGGCCGGACCGCGACAGACAAATCGACGTGATCATTCTAAATGTTAGTAACCATCCAATTGATGTCTACGACCGTTGGAGCAGGTCGGGCTATCAGGACGTAAGGCTTGAATGGCAGGCTGATGGAAAAAGTGGGACGGTGTCCGTGGTGCCGCTTGTAGAAATAGCCTGGAACTTCCCCTCCCTGACGACGCTGGACCCCGGCGGCGCAATAGTGCGCTCCGTGGCCATTGATAAGGATTGGAAAGGCTGGCCGGCATTCAGGGTCGGAATGGTTTTGACCCTGCGCGCGGTTTATCAGGTTCCCCCGGCGTCTAAGGATGACCTTATATCTGACCCACGATACGAAGGGGCGCCCCTCCCAGGATGGTCGGGAAAGGTGACCTCGGCCCCGCTAACCCTGACGATATATGAATAAGCTCGTCGTTGCATCGGCAAGGTTTCGTCGGCCCCGGTAACGCTGAGAATTGACGGCTATTTTCCGCATCAACCCGCCGACGGCAAATAATGCTTCACGACGCCGACCCATCGTAGGGCGCGGCTTCAGCCCGCCTTCGCGCTCGTGTCGGGCTGAAGCCCGACCTACGAAACTTTGGATCGCCTGCTTGGAGAATGCTGTGTTCACGCCGCCGGGCTTATGTTAAGCGGGCGCCCGGCAAAAACACGGGGCCAAGGAGTATGTTTTTCTGCCTCCGCGTCCTCTGTGTCCTCTGTGGTGAGGAATTCTTTGGATTTTTCTCCATCGGAAGAGCTCCCGACAGCGGTCATGGGGCAGTACCCTTGTCACGTCTTCTCTTCCTCCCCTATTTCGCCGATAATTCCCCACTGGCCTCCGGATGGCCGATAGAATAGGCAACCGCTCTCGTGGAGGAGGGCGCAGCCGTCCGGGCTTGGCGTTCTTGAGTTTGGTGTTTACGCTTTTGTCTTCGGTGCGGAAATCTGTGCCGCTCCGATTCCGACAGCGCGCCGCCGCCCACGGGTGGCGGAGGAAACGCTTCATGATTCCGGTTGCAGACGTATTGCCGCAGATTCATCTGGTTGCCGCCGATTTCTTTGCGTGGGAAGAGGCGCTCTCCAGGTTCGCCCGGCATTGGATCGAGGCGCACGGCTATTTTGCGATGGCAGCGCTGCTGTTCGCCAGCGGAGCGGGCCTGCCGCTGCCGGAGGATGTGCCGCTTATCGCCGCGGGCGTCTGCGTCGCGCGCGGGACCATGACCTGGGCGCTGGCGGCGTCGGTGGCGTGGGTGGCCATGATGTTCGGGGACACTTCGCTGTACATCCTGGGATTTATCCTGGGATGGAGGGTGGTGCACCTCCCCATGATCGGCCGGCACGTGACGGAAAAGCGCCTGAAGCGCTGCCAGGACTGGTTTAACCGCTGGGGCATCTGGGCCGTCGGGATCGGCCGCATGGTGGCGGGCGTCCGCTCGGCGATGGTCGTCGCCGCCGGCACGATGCGATTCAATTACTTCAAGCTCCTCATGGCCGACGGAGTCGCCGCCATCATCAGCGGCGGGATGTTCATGTACCTGGGGTATTGGGCCGGCAAACACAGCGGAAAAATCGGCCCAATCGTAGAGCACTACCGGAGAATTCTCTCCCTGAGCACTGCCGTGTTGGCCCTGACACTGGCGATTATTCTGTGGGTGCGGACGCGCCGGCGTGTAGCGCTGGCGGCGGCCGCGAGGGCGGCGGCGCCGGCGTTGAGCGAAGTGGCGCCGGGCGGGGCGGATACGAAATAGCACTGAGGGCTGAGAATGCTATGATTGAGGCGCCGTTTGGAGAATGGAATGTTTCAACGAAGCATCGATCGACAGATCGCGATTAACCAATCGCGCACCCCGAGCCAGCGCCTCGAATCGCTGTGCGAATTGCTCGACTTCGCCCGTGCGATAGCGCCAGTTGGGCTTGAAGCCGAGCAGCGCCGGCGGCGCGCGGACTCAGTGCGGCAATTTGAAAGGGAGCAATGGCGTGTCCAATGTAGACAATTCCTTGCCACCCAGCGGGCAATCGCTGAGACAGGCGCTTAAATCGCTCGAAATAAGGCGAAAAGCTCACTAGATTCGACGCTTTGCGAGCAATTCCAAGATCGCGAGGTCGCCGCTGCTGATTTGACTGCCTCGCACATTCTCAGAGGAAAAGCGCTCCCTTGCCAGACACTGGCCGGCCATGAGCGAGCGCAGCCAGTCGAATGGAGGCGGGGGGAATCGAACCCCCGTCCCGAGATCACGTCAATGACGGCATCTACATGTATAGTCGATTCTTTAATCTCGACGCCGGCGGCGAAAATCGACACCCTTCGCCGGAATCCAGACGTCTGTTTTCTCGCCTCTTTGACAACGTCCGATCAAAGAGACCAGCCCGCGTTTTGCGGCTGTCGTGATGCGGGCCTCACGCCATGCCGAGGTTGCCCTTAATTAGGCAGCCATACGAACCGGGGCGGCCGTGAAGCCGACTCGGCCTGCAACATCGTTGTTGGCAGTTGTGATTTGCTCGAATGATTAACCAGGCCAATCGAGCGTCCTGGACATGCCACCGCCACCGCAGGTATCCGGTCGAAACCAGTCGCCCCCGATGGGTCAATCTATGAAAGAGCCTCCGCGAGCGACGAAAAGGAATCGCTTCGCAGAACCATATATTAGGTTATATAGCCCGGTCGGGCAAAGCGCGATGGACAATTCGTGCAAAAGAGCCAATGGCGACGCCAGGGGATTTTCTACTGCGCCGCCCTCCGCGTCTGCGGCGCCGGCCGCGCTGGATTCGTCATCGCATCCAATTTCAGCGCAAACGGAACCGGCGTCGTCTCAATAATCTTGTCGCTGCAAGCGACCACGGGCGAGTCGGGCGCTTTGTGCAATTCCAATAGCGTGATGTCGTTGGCCCCGGGGTGCAGGAAATGCTCGGAGAGGAACAGCGTGCGCAGGCCGCCGCGGTCCCAGTAGCGGCCGAGGTTGTGGCCGTTCACCCAGACGACGCCGAAGGACCAGCCGCGCATGTCGAGGAAGGTGCTGGCGGGCTGATCGACGTTGAAGGCGCCGTGGTAGAAGGTGGGGCCTGTCGCAGCAGCATCGGAGGATTTGAAGTTGTCTACCTTGTCCAAGGGGAGGGAGTAGATGTCCCAATCAGTCAGCTCTGTGCCGTCCAGGAAAGCCCCGCCGACAAGGCCCTTGCGGGCGCGAGCCTGGCGGACGACGCTGACGGGGACGCTGATGCGGCCCAGGTCATGGATGAGAAGATCCAGCGTGACCGGGCCGGGCTGGTCGATATCGATCACGTTGCTGTCAACGCCCAGGCCGCGGAAGGACTCGCCGATGGGTTTGCCGTTGGCGAGGATGATGGTGTAGTCCATCGCGTCGCGCAGTTCGAGCTTGCCCTTGATCCCGTCGGGGAATTTTTTGCGGTAAAGGACAAAGCCGTAGCCCTGGTTGAGGTCTTCCATGCTAACCGGCTTGGGCGAGGAAATCGTCGGTGTCGCGGGGAGCCAATCAAGGAGGGATTCGTGCTGATCCAGCGTCATGGAGGGAAGGACCGCGACGGGCGGATCCGCGGGGATTTCCGGCGGCGTGACGCCCAGGCGTTTGATGAAGATGTCGCGCAGCGTGCGATATTTTTCGGTCACGCGGCCGGCCTCGTCTACGGGCGCGTCGTAATCGTAGGTGGTCATTACGGGCAGGTATTCGTTGCAGCCGGTGTTATAGCCCCAGTTGGTGCCGCCGAAGAACATGTAGAGGCAGAAAGAATCCTTCTGGTCGAGCAGATAATTCACGCTGGTGACAAGGCGCTGGAGGGAGAAGCGGTGCACGATAGGCCCGCCCCAGCCGCTGAACCAGCCGGTGTAGATTTCCGGGGCGTAGACGGGATTATCGCCGTTGGCGGCGGCGGCGGACTGCTGGTCGCGTGCGCTGGCCAGGCCGTTGCGCCCGATGAGGAGACCGGGCATGCGGGCGGCGGGGTTGTTCCATTCGCCGGTGCTGCCGGGGTCGCAGGTGAAGCAGGGAACGTCAAAGCCGGCGTCGGTGAAAATCCCGTGCATGGCTTTGAGATAGTCGAAATTGGTGTCCCTGGTGTCGCGGGCGACAATTCCGTATTCGTTGTCCAATTGCACCATCAGCAGCGGGCCGCCGTGGGTCACCTGAAGATCGGCGACCTGCTTGTAGACCTCGGTGATATATCGTTTTGACCAGGCGAGCCACTGGGGATCAGTGGTGCGGATTTTGACGTCGGGGTATTTGAGGGTCCACCACGGGATGCCGCCGTATTCGACCTCCGCGCAGCAGTACGGGCCGGGGCGAAGGACGGCCCAGATTCCGTTGTCCTGGCAAAGTTTCAGGACGCGGCGGACATCGTTCGTGCCGGTGAAATCAAACTGGCCTTCCTGCTTTTCGACCTGATTCCAGAAGAGGTAAAAGCTGATGGTGTTGAGGCCCATCGCCTTGGCCTGCTTGATGCGCAGTTCCCAATCCTCCGGCAGCACGCGGCCGAAGTGCATCTCACCGGCAATCAGTTGCAGGGGTTGGTTGTCGATGAGGAACTGATGGTTGGCCATCGTGAATTGGTGCACATGGCCGTCGGGGACGGGACTTGGGAGCGTCGTCTGGGCCTGGGCCGAGTGAGGCGCAAGACAAAGACAGGCGCTCAGAAGAATGCACATCGACAAGGACGGGATCGAATCGAAGCGTTTCATGATTAGTTTCCTCGCGCGGGCACAGTGGACGGCCGACCGCGGCGGCCAAAGGACGGGGACGGCTCCAGGGGAAGTTTGAAATCAGCCAACAATGGAAGTGGGTGCGAAATATCAAAACTTCCCGCGTCATCGGCGAGGAAGTTGGCCAGGTCCAGATGGTTCTGGCGGATGCCTTCGACGATGCAGCGGGAAAAGAGATAGCCGCCGTAACTTTGGGAGTGGAGGCCTTCGACGTAGGCCTTTTTGGCCGCGTCGGGACCGAGGGCTTTGACGAGTTCTATGCTCATGGCGTTGAGATCAATGCAGGCCACGCCCGCTTCCTTGGCGGCTTCGACGGCGGCCTTGGGATAATCGCCCAGGCCGGCGATGTTCAGCTCGCCGGTGCGGATGTTGATCTTGGTCATGGGGGAGACAATGACCGGGGTCGCGCCTTTTTGTTTTACCTCGGCGGCGTATTTTTCCAGCAGTTGTTTGTAGTCAGTTTCGGCAGGCGAGTAGCTGCGCGACCAGTCGCCATCGGCGCCGGGCCACATGGCGTTGTGGCCGGTTTTGTTGAGATCGTTGTGGCCGAACTGCATGAACACGTAATCACCCGGCTTGACCAGACTCATGACCTTGGCCCAGCGATTTTCATAGCCGAAGGCCTTGAGCGTCTCGCCGCTTTCAGCATGGTTGGCGATAGCGACGTGGCTGTCGAACCAGCGCGGGAGCATCTGGCCCCAGGTGCCGTACGGCTCGCGCGGCTGATCCGTCACGGTCGAATCGCCGGTGAGGAAGACAGTGACGGCATCAGGGGCGGGTTCGATATCCAATGAATCGAGGGAGGGATGCGTGTCGCTGAATTGCAGGGAGAGCTTGTCGTCCCAGGTGAAGGAGCCAGGCTCGCGCGGGTCGAGTTTGACGGCGCCGCCGGTGGAGATCTGCGGGCCGCGGACGTTGACGACAAACGTGCGCGTCACGAATTGGCCGGCATCGGTGTGGATGCGCTCGAGCATCAGGCGGCGCGCTTCGGCCTTGACGGTGGTGGTCGATTCGGCATTGGCATCGCCAAGGGTGACAGTGACGCGCCAATTCCCCTCGGGGACTTTGACGGAGAAGATGAACATCTTGTCGCTCACCACGCCGGGACCGGATTGCCGGAGGCTGGGCCGCGTCGCAGGCGGAGCGCCTACGCCGGGGGCGGGGAGGTGAATGTTGGGCTCGAAGCCGAAGCCGGTGTTAGCGGAATAGATCGTATCGGGCGCGACCTGCGTGTAGCCGGGCGTGGAAGTGCCGAAAGCGTATTTGAAACTGGCGGTTTGTGCAGGCGCGAGCGATGCGAGAAGGCAGAGCGAGCCGAAAATGACGGCGGATTTCAGCATGTGAATAATCTCATGGAGTTGGCGAGGGCATCGTGACGGGAACCGCGGCAGGCGCTACCGGACGAGTCGCCGGGCCGCGTGCTCGGCCGCCGCGCGCTGGCGGCGCGCCGGCCATCGGGCCTTGCCCGTTGGGAGCGCCCGGACCACCGGGCCGAGCGGGGTCGAGTTGTGGATCGGGGGGCATATCGAACGCCTCCATCGAATCGGGATGGGCGGGGTCGAACGGCGTCCAATCAGACGTGAGGTATTGGGCGAAGGGCAGTTTGTCGGCGACGATCCCGTTGATGACGCACTTGCACAATTCATACGCGCCGTAGTCGTCCTGGTGCGTGCCGTCCACGAACATCTTCGGGAGCTTGGCCGGGCCGAGCGCTTCGTAAAGGGACATGCTCATCGCGTTGAGATCAATGAGGGCGACGTTTTGCTCCTTGGCGGCATCGCGCATGGCGTCGGGGAAATTGCGCAGGGTCTGCACAGCCTTTCCGTTGGCATCGAGCCTGCGGAGATTCTGGCTGGTCACCAGCACCGGCGTTGCGCCGTGCGCTCGCGTGTCGGTAATGAACTGGATGAAGTATTGCTTGAACTGCTCGACCGGCATGCGCTGGTCGTTGATGCCGAACTGGATGAGAACGTAATCGCCGGCGTGGATCTCACTGAGCAGCTTGGCCCAGCGATGTTCGCCGATGAAGCTGGCCGTGGTTTCGCCGCACTCGGCGTAATTGGCGATCACGACCGGCGGGGTGAAAAACCGCGGCAGCATCTGGCCCCAGGCGGCCCAGGGTTCCATCATCTGGTCGGTCATGGTGGAGTCGCCGACAAGGTAGACGGTGATCGGGTTGGCCGGGGCGTCGGTGATTTCAATCGAGCGGAGGGCCGGGTTTTTGTCGCTGAATTCCAGCGTCAGTTTTTCGTCCCAGTCCAGTTCCTTGAAGGGGATCAGCGTTTTGTCGTCCCATTGAATGAACAGGATCGGATCGCGCTCGCGCGGTTTGAAGGAGACCATCCCGCCGCCGGGAATCTGCGGGACGCGCACGTGGACGAGGAAGGTGAATGATTTGGTCTCACCCCGCGGGACGTGGACGCTTTGCAGCATGAGGCGGCGGGTTTCGGATTTGACGGTGGCGACGGTTTCCGCGTTGGGGTCGCCGAGAGTGACGGTGACCTGATATTCGCCGGGTCCGAGTTTTGTGGAAAAGAGCACGGGTTTGCCGCTGTGCCAATGAGAGCCGAGATCAAAGCCGTAGCCGTGGTCGATGGTGTAAACGTCGTCGGGGGTAACGGCCGTATATCCCGGCTCGGCTGTGTTGCCGGGGAACGAATATTTCAAGTCGGTCGCCGCCTGAGCGCAGGCGCCAGAGCAGAGAGCGATTATCGCGGTCCATCGAAGAGTTCGATTCATGGGATTTCTACTTGGTTCGGGTTTACCAGGTTGGCGCCGGGGTATCCCGGAAATAACCAGCGACAGGGTCTTGCGGCAGGCCCTTCAATTGTTCGACCACCACCGAGGCGAGGATTTCCGCCCCGTCGTGATTGGTGTGAACGTGCCCGTCGGCGAAGACGGCGGTCGTGGCTGCCTGGCCCAGTTTGTCGTAGCGCTCGGCCGCGCCTTCATATAAATCGAGCAGCGGCGTGTTCTGGTCCTTGGCGATTTGCCGCGCCCAATCCGCCGGCGCGGAGGTGCGGGAGATCTTGCCATCTTTCCATGTATTGCGCGGAACCAGCGTGCAGACAATCGGCGTCGCCCCCTTGGCGCGCGTATCCGCGATCATCTGCCGCATGAACCAGCCGTAGGTGTGGGATGTGCTGGCTTGGCCATTGCGCCCGGCGCTTTGGCGCGTCTCCTCGCCGATGCCAGGGAGTTCGATGCCGCCGCCGTTGGTGCCGAACTGAATGATGACGATGTCGCCTTTTTTCAGCAGATCGGCCACCCCCTTCCACTCGCCGACATAAAAGCTGCCGCTGGTGGTGCCCCCCAGGGCGAGGTTGACGAGGTTGGCCTTGTTGGGATCGATGTAGGCGGCGAGGGCCTCGCCCCAGCCCCATTGGCCGTTGTCGCCGACGCCGCGGCCGTTGCGGACGGTCGAGTCGCCGACGAGGTAGATGCTGGGAAGGGCCGGATCAGAGGCGACGGGCCAGTTCAAAAAGTTCGCCACGGCCTGCGGGCTGCCGGTGCGGGCAACTTTGGGCAGCACGACCGAGGGCTGAGTGGCCGGATTAACCGCGCGGGCGGCGGGCGAAAGCACGCTGATGATGTTCTGGCGATGCAGCGCCTTGATGCCGGCCAACACATACTGTGCATTCAGCGCCGCGCCATCCGGGCTGGTGTGCACAAAGTCGGCAGGGAAGAATGGTTTGACCGCATCGGCCCCCATCTGTTCGTAGCGGTCGGCGACCATGTCGGTGAGATCTATGTAGGCAACGCCCTCGTCGAAGGCGATATG